>NZ_JBEZUZ010000009.1:0-113528 GCF_040636735.1 Streptomyces sp. NPDC035033
CTCGAAGCCGCCGAGGAGCACAAGGCCGACGTCATCGGCATGTCCGGCCTCCTGGTGAAGTCCACCGTGATCATGAAGGAGAACCTGGAGGAGCTCAACCAGCGCGAGCTGGCCGCCAAGTATCCCGTCATCCTCGGCGGAGCCGCCCTCACCCGGGCCTACGTCGAACAGGACCTCCACGAGATCTACCAGGGCGAGGTCCGCTACGCCCGCGACGCCTTCGAGGGCCTGCGCCTCATGGACGCGCTCATCGCCGTCAAGCGCGGCGTCCCCGGCGCGGCCCTCCCCGAGCTGAAGCAGCGCCGGGTCGCCAAGGGCACCGCCGCCCTCCAGGTCGACGAGCCCGAGCCCGGCGGCCGCTCCGACGTCGCCACCGACAACCCCGTCCCCACCCCGCCGTTCTGGGGCACCCGCGTCGTCAAGGGCATCCCGCTCAAGGACTACGCCTCCTGGCTCGACGAGGGCGCCCTCTTCAAGGGCCAGTGGGGCCTGAAGCAGAACCGGGCCGGCGACGGACCGACGTACGAGGAGCTGGTGGAGACCGAGGGCCGGCCGCGGCTGCGCGGCTGGCTGGAGCGCCTGCACACCGAGAACCTGCTGGAGGCGGCCGTCGTCCACGGCTACTTCCCGTGCGTCTCCAAGGGCGACGACCTGATCATCCTCGACGAGGCCGGCCACGAGCGGACCCGCTTCACCTTCCCGCGCCAGCGCCGCGGCCGCCGCCTGTGCCTCGCGGACTTCTTCCGCCCGGAGGAGTCCGGGGAGACCGACGTCGTCGGCCTCCAGGTCGTCACCGTCGGCTCGAGGATCGGCGAGGCCACCGCCGAGCTCTTCGCCGCCGACGCCTACCGCGACTACCTGGAGCTCCACGGCCTGTCCGTGCAGCTCGCCGAGGCCCTCGCCGAGTACTGGCACGCGCGCGTGCGCGCCGAGCTGGGCTTCGGCGGCGAGGACCCGGACAGCGTCGAGGACATGTTCGCCCTCAAGTACCGCGGCGCCCGCTTCTCGCTCGGCTACGGCGCCTGCCCCGACCTGGAGGACCGGGCGAAGATCGCCGAACTCCTCCGCCCGGAGCGGATCGGCGTGCACCTCTCGGAGGAGTTCCAGCTCCACCCCGAGCAGTCCACCGACGCCATCGTCATCCACCACCCGGAGGCGAAGTACTTCAACGCCCGGTGACCGCGCGCTGACGCCCGGGCGCAAATGTCCGCGCCCGCGGTGATCGCGACGTACACTTGTCGGTCCAGTGCAGGCCGGTCCTCCTCCCCGTACCGGGAGTGGGGGCCGGCCTTTCCGTCCCTCCAGGAGGTGTGCCGGATGACCAGTACGGTCCCCGCGTCCCTGTTCCGTGCCCATGGAAGCCCCGTCCTCCAGGCGGTCTTCCTCGACATGGACGGGACCCTCGTCGACACGGAGGGCTTCTGGTGGGACGCCGAGGTGGAGGTCTTCGCCGACCTCGGCCACCGCCTCGACGAGGCGTGGCGGGACATCGTGGTCGGCGGCCCCATGACCCGCAGCGCCGGGTACCTCATCGAGGCCACCGGCGCCGACATCACCCTCGAAGAGCTGACCGTGCTGCTCAACGAGAAGTTCGAGCAGCGCATCGAGCGCGGCGTCCCGCTCATGCCGGGCGCCGAGCGGCTCCTCGCCGAACTCGCCCGCCACTCCATCCCCACCGCGCTCGTCTCCGCCTCCCACCGCCGGATCATCGACCGCGTCCTGGAGTCCGTCGGCCGCGACCGCTTCCACCTCACCGTCGCCGGCGACGAGGTCACCCGCACCAAGCCCCACCCGGAGCCCTACCTGACCGCCGCGCGCGGCGTCGGCGCCGACCCGGCCCTGTGCGCGGTCGTCGAGGACACCGCGACCGGCGTCGCCGCCGCAGAGGCGGCCGGCTGCCGGGTCGTCGCCGTGCCCTCCGTCGCGCCGATCCCGGCGCTGCCCGGCCGGGTCGTGGTCCGCTCGCTCGAAGAGGTCGACGTGCCGTTCCTGCGGACCCTCGTCTCCGGGGCCTGAGCCCATTCCGGCCCCATTCACGCCCCATTCGATCTTCATTTGAGCTTTCTCTGAGCTTTCCCCGGGCATTCACCGGAGGGCCTTCCGCGCACGCTCCCGCGCGTACTCCCGGGCCTTCCGCCGTGCAATGGGTTCAGGCCACCCCTCGCATTACCACCGCGTGACCTTGGTCACCCAGCGTGCGCGCCGAGGGGTGGCCTGACCGCGTCCCCCGCCCGGAATGCGAACGTCCGCCGCCCCTTTGTGTCCCGTTTCGGCCGCTGACGCCCCTCTCGCGCACCGCATGACTATCGAAGCGAGCGCATTCATGATCACCCTGCGATTACCCCCCACCGGCCACCCCGTACGGCAATAGCGGCGCCGCCCACTAATCTTTCGCGAGTACTTCGCCGCTATCACCGCGTGCGCCGGCGCACACCCAAGTCGCCGAGAACACAGGACCGATCGCAACTTCCCGGCCCGATCGCTCCCGCCCCGACCGGGCGGCCGGCGGCGGAGTGTCGTCATGACCGCTGTACCCCAGGCCGGCTGAGGAGAACGTCCCTTGATGAACCGCAAGACCTTGGTGCTGCCGGCCGTGGCCGGACTGCTCGCCCCGCTGCTCGCCGCCTGCGGCACGGGAGAGGGCGACAGAGCCATCGTCGTCGGAACCACCGACCAGTTCGTCGCCACCGAGGAGGCCCCCGCCCCCCTCGACCCGGCCTACGCCTACGACACCGGCGCCTGGAACATCCTCCGCCAGACCGTGCAGACCCTGGTCCACGTCCCCCGCGGCGGCGGCCGGCCCGTCCCCGAGGCCGCCGAGTCCTGCGGCTTCTCCGACACCGCCAGCGAGAGCTACCGCTGCGTGCTGCGCCCCGGCCTCACCTTCGCCGACGGCACCCCCGTCACCGCCGAGGACGTCAAGTTCTCCATCGACCGGGTCCGGAAGATCAAGTCCGACAACGGCGCCGCCGCCCTCCTGTCGACCGTCGACACCGTCGAGACCAAGGGCGACCGCGAGATCGTCTTCCACCTCAACGCCCCCGACGCCACCTTCCCGTACAAGCTCTCCACCCCCGTCGCCGGCATCCTCAGCAAGGACAAGTACGCCGCCGACGAGCTCCGCGAGGGCTTCCAGGTCGACGGCTCCGGCCCGTACACCCTGAAGGCCGAGCAGGAGGGCGACCGGGCCACCCGCTTCGTCTTCTCCCGCAACCCCCGCTACAAGGGCGACGTCACCCCCCGCAACGAGCGGGTCGAGCTCCGCGCCTTCTCCGACGCCGGCGCCATGGGCAAGGCCCTGGAGAGCAAGGACATCGACATGATGGCCCGCTCGCTCTCCCAGGAGCAGGTCCGCGACCTCACCGAGAACCCCGCCGCCGGCATCCGCGTCTCCGAGGTCCCCGGCCTGGAGATCCGCTACCTCGGCTTCAACACCAAGGCCCCCGCCGTCGAGGAGAAGGCCGTCCGGCAGGCCATGGCCGCCGTCATCGACCGCGGCGCCCTCGTCAACCGGGTGTACGGCCCCACCGCCGAGCCGCTCTACTCGCTGATCCCCTCCAGCATCTCCGGCCACGCCACCCCCTTCTACGAGGAGTACGGCGAGGGCGACCCCGACCGCGGCGCCGCCATCCTCAAGGAGGCCGGCGTGCGGACGCCGGTCAAGCTCACCCTGCACTACACCACCGACCACTACGGTGCCGAGACCGCCCAGGAGTTCGAGACGCTGAAGAACCAGCTCATCGCGAGCGAACTCTTCGACGTCACCGTCAAGGGCTCCGCCTGGTCCGAGTTCCGGCCCGCCCAGCGGCGCGGCGACTACGCCGTCTACGGCCTCGGCTGGTTCCCCGACTACCCGGACCCGGACAACTACGTCGCGCCCTTCCTCGACAGCGACAACTTCCTCGGCACCCCCTACGTCAACAAGAAGGTCCGCGAGCAGCTCATCCCGCGCTCCCGCCGCGAGGCCGACCGCTCCGCCGCCTCCCCGGTCTACCGGCAGATCCAGAAGATCGTCGCCCAGGACGTGCCCGTCCTGCCGCTCTGGCAGGGCAAGCAGTACGTCGCCGCCCGCGACGACATCAACGGTGTCGAGTACGCCCTCAACACCTCCTCGGACCTGCTGCTCTGGGAGCTGAGCCGCGGCACCACCGCCTGACCCCTTCGTTGTACCGGCCGCGCAGCCACGCGCGGCCGGCCTGGCAAGAGATCAAGAGGCAAGTTCAGTGAAGACGCACCACAAGTGGCTGACGGCCCCGCTCGCCGCGGGCCTCTCCGCCGCCCTCCTCGGCGGCTGCGGCACCGAGCAGGGACCGGGCTCCGGCTCCGCCGAATCCGTACGGGTCGGCATGTCCGACGAGATCCTGGCGACCGACCCCGCCGCCGGCTACGACCCCGGCTCCTGGCTGCTGTTCAACAACGTCTTCCAGTCTCTCCTCGCCTTCCCGAAGGGCGGCTCCCTGCCCGAGCCCGAGGCCGCCGACACGTGCGGCTTCGACGAGGGCAGCACCGTCTACACCTGCACGCTGCGCCCCGGCCTGAAGTTCTCGAACGGCAACCCGCTCACCTCCGAGGACGTCAAGTTCTCCTTCGAGCGCGCCCTGAAGATCGCCGACCCCTCCGGCCCGGCGCCGCTGCTCTCCACCATCGACACCATCGAGACCCCCGACGAGCGGACCGTCGTCTTCCGCCTCAAGGTCCCGGACGCCACCTTCCCCAGCAAGATCGCCTCCGGCGCCGGCTCCATCGTCGACCACCGCGAGTACCCCGCCGACACCCTCCGCACCGACGGCAAGGCCGTCGGCTCCGGCCCGTACAAGCTGGACTCCTTCGGCGACACCGAGGCCGTCTTCTCCGCCAACCCCGGCTACCGGGGCACCGCGGAGCGCCGCAACGACAAGATCACCCTCAAGCTCTACCGGGGCGACCGCACCGCCCTCGCCAAGGCCTTCACCGACGGCGACCTCGACGTCGCCTACCGCGGCCTGTCCGCCGCCGACATCGCCGCCCTGGAGACCTCCACCGGCGACCACGACGTCCAGGTCGTCCAGGGCAGCAGCGCCGAGGTCCAGCACCTCGTCTTCAACATGAAGGACCCGGTCGCCGGCAAGCTCGGCGTCCGCAAGGCGATAGCCCACCTCGTCGACCGCGACGCCCTCGTCGAGGACGTCTACAAGTCGACCGCCACCCCGCTCTACTCGATCGTCCCGGCCGGCATCAACGGCCACAACACCGCCTTCTTCGACACCTACGGCGCCCCCGACCGGGCCAAGGCGAAGAAGGCCCTGCGCGACGCCGGCATCACGGACAAGGTCACCCTCACCCTCTGGTCCACCCCCAGCCGCTACGGCCCCTCCACCGACGCCGAGATGAAGGCCATCGCCGCCCAGCTCAACGCCAGCGGCCTCTTCGCCGCCGACGTCAAGTCCGTCCCCTACGAGCAGTACGAGAAGGACATCGCCGCCGGCAAGTACGGCGTCTACGTCAAGGGCTGGGTCCCCGACTACCCCGACGCCGACAACTTCACCGCCCCGTTCTTCGGCAAGGGCAACGTCCTCGCCAACCACTACGAGAACGACGCGATCACCGGCACCCTCCTGCCGAAGACCGCCGCCACCGCCGACCGCTCCGCCACCGACAAGGAGTACGGCGCGATCCAGGACGCCGTCGCCGAGGAACTCCCCCTCCTCCCGCTCTGGCAGGGCAAGCAGTACGCCGTCTCCCGCGACGGCGTCACCGGCCTCGAATGGACCCTCGACGCCTCGACCGTCTTCCGCTTCTGGGAGATCCGCAAGAGCTGACCCGGCCCTCCCCGGGTACGGCGAAGGGCCCGGCGCACTCCTCGTGCGCCGGGCCCTTACGCGTCCCGCCCCGGCCTACTGGCCGTTGCCGCCCGGACGCACCAGACCGCTCTCGTACGCGTACACCGCCGCCTGCACCCGGTCGCGCAGGCCCAGCTTGGTCAGCACGTGACCCACGTGCGTCTTCACCGTCGTCTCGCTGACGAACAGGTCCGCCGCGATCTCCGCGTTCGACAACCCGCGGGCCACCAGCTTCAGCACCTCCACCTCACGGTCCGTCAGCGTGCTCAGCGCGTCCGGCACCTGCTCCTCGCCCGTCGGCAGGTGCGCCGAGTACTTGTCGAGCAACCGCCGCGTGATCGACGGGGCCAGCATCGCCTCGCCCGCCGCCACCACCCGGATCGCCTGCACCAGCTCGTTCGCCGGGGCGTCCTTCAGCAGGAAGCCGCTCGCCCCCGCCCGCAGCGCCTCCACCACGTACTCGTCCAGGTCGAAGGTGGTCAGCACCAGCACCTTCGCCGGACCGTCCCGACCCGGCCCGGTGATCTGCCGGGTCGCCTCCACCCCGTCCATCCGCGGCATCCGGATGTCCATCAGCACCACGTCCGGCTGGAGCGCCCGCACCTGGTCCAGCGCCTGCAGACCGTCACCGGCCTCACCCACCACCGCGATGTCCTGCTCCGCCTCCAGAATCATCCGGAAGCCGGTGCGCAGCAGCGGCTGGTCGTCGACCAGGAGGACGCGAATCGTCACAGGGGCTCCTTCACGAGGCGGGCCGGTCGCCGCCCATTCTGCCCTGCCCCGATTCGTCCGACTCCGGCGGGCGCGCGGAAACGATCTCCAGCGGATACGCCGGGGGAGTCCCCCCGAACTCCGGGCAGACCGCCTGGTGATCGCACCAGCCGCACAGCTTCGTCGGCCGCGGCCGCCAGTCGCCCGTCTCCGTCGCCACCCGGATCGCGTCCCACAGCGCGAGCAGCTTCCGCTCCACCCGCCGCAGGTCCGCCTCCACCGGGTCGTACGTCAGCACGTCCCCGCTGCCCAGGTAGACCAGCTGCAGCCGGCGCGGGATCACGCCCTTCAGCCGCCACACCACCAGCGCGTAGAACGTCATCTGGAACAGCGCGCCCTCGCTGTACTCCGGCCGCGGCGCCTTCCCCGTCTTGTAGTCGACGATCCGCACCTCGCCCGTCGGCGCCACGTCCACCCGGTCGATCACCCCGCGCAGCCGCAGCCCCGACTCCAGCTCCGTCTCCACGAACAGCTCGCGCTCGGCCGGTTCGAGCCGCGCCGGATCCTCCAGCGTGAACCAGCGCTCCACCAGCGCCTCGGCCTCCGCCAGCCACCGCCCCAGCCGCTCGCCCCCGGGATCGTCCGCGAACAGTTCGCCCAGCTCCGGCCGCGACGCGAGCAGCCGGTCCCACTGCCCCGGGACCATCGCCTTCGCCCGCGGCACCGTCCGCTCCGCCGCCGGATCGTCGAAGAGCCGCTCCAGGACCGCGTGCACCAGCGTCCCCCGCGTGGCCGCCGCGCTCGGCTTCTCCGGCAGCCGGTCGATCACCCGGAACCGGTACAACAGGGGACACTGCATGAAGTCGCTCGCCCGGGACGGCGACAACGACATGGGCGCCCGGGGCCCCTCCGGGAGCCGCTCGCTCGTACTCATGACACCGACCCTACGACCCCCCACCGACACCGCGCCGCATACCATCGACGCATGACCCGTCGCGCTGCATGATCGACCCGTGACGCACCGGCGCGGTCACCCCCGGCGACGAGAGGAACCCGTGAACCAGGACGAGCCCAAGCCGCAGCGGACCGAGGAACCCGGCGGCGGGATCCTCATGGGACGGCCCTTCGGCGTGCCCGTCTACGTCGCCCCCAGCTGGTTCCTCGTCGCCGCCCTCATCACCTGGGTCTTCGGCGGCCAGATCGAACGGGTCCTGCCCGACCTCGGCGCCGCCCGCTACCTCGTCTCCCTCTTCTTCGCCGTCGCCTTCTACGCCTCCGTCCTCGTCCACGAGCTCGCCCACACCCTCGCCGCCCTCCGCTTCAAGCTCCCCGTGCGCCGCATCCAGCTCCAGTTCTTCGGCGGCGTCTCCGAGATCGAGAAGGAGTCCGAGACCCCCGGCCGCGAGTTCGTCCTCGCCTTCGTCGGCCCGCTCCTCTCCCTCGTCCTCGCCGGCCTCTTCTACGCCGCCATGCACGCCGTCGAGCCCGGCACCGTCCCCGGCGTCCTCCTCGCCGGCCTGATGATCTCCAACCTCATCGTCGCGATCTTCAACCTCCTCCCCGGCCTCCCCCTCGACGGCGGCCGGATGCTCCGCGCCGTCGTCTGGAAGATCACCGGCAAGCCCATGACCGGCACCGTCGCCGCCGCCTGGGTCGGCCGCGCGCTCGCCGTCACCGTCCTCATCGGCCTCCCCCTCCTCACCCGCACCGGCTGGCTCGGCAACTCCACCGCCGACATCGACGGCTTCACCACCGTCACCGACGCCCTCCTCGCCGCCATCCTGGCCGCCATCATCTGGACCGGCGCCGGCAACAGCCTCCGCATGGCCCGCCTGCGCGAACACCTCCCCGAGCTCCGCGCCCGCGCCCTCACCCGCCGCGCCATCCCCGTCGAACCCGTCACCCCCCTCTCCGAGGCCCTCCGCCGCGCCAACGAGGCCGGCGCCCGCGCCCTCGTCGTCGTCGACGGCACCGGCAGCCCCACCGGCATCGTCCGCGAGGCCGCCATCGCCGCCGTCCCCCAGCACCGCCGCCCCTGGGTCGCCGTCTCCACCCTCACCCAGGACCTCGCCCCCGGCATGCGCGTCCCCGCCGAACTCACCGGCCAGCCCCTCCTCGACCACCTCCGCGCCACCCCCGCCACCGAGTACCTCGTCGTCGAGGAGACCGGCGAGATCTACGGCGTCCTGTCGACGACGGACGTCGAGCGCGCCTTCGTGAAGGCCATGGCACGACCCTCCTCGTAACACCGGTACTCTGGTCACATGTCCGAACCGACCGGTGCCGCCCGCCGACGCGGGCCCTTCAAGGTCGGGGACCAGGTTCAGCTGACCGACCCCAAGGGCCGCCACTACACGTTCACGCTCGAAGAGGGAAAGAACTTCCACACCCACAAGGGTTCCTTCCCGCACGACGAGCTGATCGGCGCTCCCGAGGGCAGCGTTGTCCGCACCACCGGAAACGTCGCCTACCTCGCGCTGCGCCCCCTGCTCCCCGACTACGTCCTGTCCATGCCCCGCGGCGCCGCCGTGGTCTACCCGAAGGACGCGGGACAGATCCTCGCCTTCGCCGACATCTTCCCCGGCGCGCGCGTCGTGGAGGCCGGCGTGGGCTCCGGCTCGCTCAGCAGCTTCCTGCTCCGCGCCATCGGCGACAGCGGCATGCTGCACTCCTACGAGCGCCGCGAGGACTTCGCCGAGATCGCGAAGGGCAACGTCGAGCGCTACTTCGGCGGCCCCCACCCGGCCTGGCAGCTGACCGTCGGCGACCTCCAGGACAACCTGTCCGACACCGACGTCGACCGGGTCATCCTCGACATGCTCGCCCCGTGGGAATGCCTGGAGGCCGTCTCCAAGGCCCTCGTCCCCGGCGGCATCCTCTGCTGCTACGTGGCCACCACCACCCAGCTCGCCCGCACCGTGGAGTCCATCCGCGAGATCGGCTGCTACGCCGAGCCGCAGCCCTGGGAGTCCATGATCCGCAACTGGCACGTCGAGGGCCTGGCCGTCCGCCCCGATCACCGCATGATCGGCCACACCGGCTTCCTCGTCACCGCCCGCCGCCTCGCGGACGGCGTCGAGCCCCCGATGCGCCGCCGCCGCCCCGCCAAGGGCGCGTACGGCGAGGACTACGACGGCCCCAACAAGGGCTGACACACCGACAGCACCCCGGCGACGCCGCCGCCCCTCCGCCCCGCCCCGCGGGGAACCGGGCGGCGGCGTCGCCCTGTTCGGCACCCCTGTTCGACCACCCCCGGCTGTTCCGCCGCCCTGTGACGTGTGGCACGATGCCCGCAACCCCTCGGCACGACCCTCACAGGAGACGTCTCGCGTGCAGCCCTCCGCCGCCCCGGACCCCGTGGACCTCGCACACACCCACGCCCGGCCGCTGCACTGGCTGGCCACCGCCACCGCGACCGCCGCGGTCGTCGCCCTCGCCGGAGCCCTGACGCCCCGCGCCGCCGAAGCCGGCCCCACGACCGCCTCCGCTTCCGCCCCGGCGGCCCCCGGCCCCGCCGCCGCGCCCGACGCCGCCACGGCCTCCTACCCGATCCCGTGCGGGGGAGCGGGCCACCGGATCGCCCAGCGCGCCACCGGCGACCTGGACGGCGACGAGAACCCCGAGACGATTGCGGTCGTACACTGCGAAGCCGGATCCGGAACCCCGCCCGCCGGTCTGTACGTCCTCACCCGCGGCCGCGGCGACGCCGCCCCCGCGCGCGTGGTGGCCACCCTCGTCGACCCGCGCGAGCAGCGCAGCGTCACCGGCCTCGCGATCCGCGACGGAGCCGTCCGCGCCACCCTGCTCGGCTACTCGTCCCCCGACGTCCCCAGCTGCTGCCCCGACGAGAAGGAGCAGGTCACCTGGGAGTGGACCGGGGGCGCCTTCGTCCGCTCCGCGGGCGCGGACGCCCGCGGCGTCTGACGGCCGGCCGCCCTCACTCCGCGTCGGGGCCGTACACCTCGACGCGGTCCCGGACCCGCCGCACGTGGATGCAGTCGCCCGGGCACTCCTTCGCCGAGTCCACCACGTCCTGGAGCAGCGGCAGCGGCACCGGGGTCGTCGCCCCCGGGTCCTGGAGCAGCTCGTCGTCCGCGCTCTTCACATACGCGAGCCCGTCGATGTCCAGTTCGAAGACCTCGGGAGCGTACTGAGCGCAGATCCCGTCCCCGGTGCACAGGTCCTGGTCGATCCAGACCTCCAGGGCCTCCTCGGCCCCTTCGGCCGGCGCCTCGTGCTGCACGCTCATCTCTTCTGCCGTTTCTGCTCCGCGCGGACAATTGATGCCGCGACCCGCGGGTGTTGACCGGTCACGACGATACAACTGCCCGCTTTCAGAGCGTGAAGGGTGGGTATTCCCCTGGCGAGAGGGGAAGCGCAAGGGTGAAGATCGGACACGCCCCGGAGTCTTTTTGATCTAGGGGTTTCAATCATCACCCACGCAGGTAGGGTCAGGATGCGTCCAGCTCCCCTTGGAGGAGGTGAGGACCGTGGCAGCCCACGACGACGACATCAACCGCGGCATCCGGCCGGGGCGGGGGTCTGAAGACCCTGCCGGCCAGGTTGCCTATCTCGAGCAGGAAATCGCCGTCCTGCGCCGCAAGCTCGCCGACTCTCCGCGACACACGAGGATTCTCGAAGAGCGGATCGTCGAGCTGCAGACCAACCTGGCCGGCGTGTCCGCGCAGAACGAAAGGCTCGCGAACACGCTCCGTGAGGCACGCGACCAGATCGTGGCCCTCAAGGAGGAGGTCGACCGGCTCGCGCAGCCGCCGGCCGGCTTCGGTGTCTTCCTGCAGGCGAACGAGGACGGCACGTGCGACATCATCACCGGGGGCCGCAAGCTCCGGGTGAACGTGAGCCCCAGCGTCGAACTCGAAGAGGTCCGGCGCGGCCAGGAAGTCATGCTCAACGAGGCGCTCAACGTGGTCGAGGCCATGGAGTTCGAGCGCGCCGGGGACATCGTCACCCTCAAGGAGATCCTGGAGGACGGCGAGCGCGCCCTGGTGACCGGGCACACCGACGAGGAGCGGGTGGTGAGGCTCGCCGAGCCTCTGCTGGACGTCACCATCCGCCCCGGCGACGCCCTGCTCTTCGACTCCAGGTCCGGCTACGTCTACGAGGTCGTCCCGAAGAGCGAGGTCGAGGAACTCGTCCTCGAAGAGGTCCCGGACGTCGACTACGACAAGATCGGCGGTCTGGGCAACCAGATCGAGCTGATCCGCGACGCGGTCGAGCTCCCGTACCTCTACCCCGACCTGTTCAAGGAGCACGAACTGCGGCCGCCCAAGGGCATCCTGCTCTACGGCCCGCCCGGCTGCGGCAAGACGCTCATCGCCAAGGCCGTCGCCAACTCCCTGGCCAAGAAGGTCGCCGAGGTCACCGGCCAGCCCGCGGGGAAGTCCTACTTCCTCAACATCAAGGGCCCCGAACTCCTCAACAAGTACGTCGGCGAGACCGAGCGGCACATCCGCCTGGTCTTTCAGCGGGCCCGTGAGAAGGCGAGCGAGGGCACCCCCGTCATCGTCTTCTTCGACGAGATGGAGTCGCTCTTCCGCACCCGCGGATCCGGCGTCAGCTCGGACGTGGAGAACACCATCGTCCCCCAGCTCCTCGCCGAGATCGACGGCGTCGAGGGCCTGGAGAACGTGATCGTGATCGGCGCCTCCAACCGCGAGGACATGATCGACCCCGCGATCCTGAGGCCCGGCCGGCTCGACGTCAAGATCAAGATCGAGCGCCCGGACGCCGAGGCCGCGAAGGACATCTTCGCGAAGTACCTCACCGCCAACCTTCCGCTCCACCCGGACGACATCGCCGAGCACAGCGGCTCCAAGGCCGCCGCCGCCCACGGAATGATCCAGTCCGTCGTCGAGCAGATGTACGCCGAGTCCGAGGAGAACCGCTTCCTCGAAGTCACGTACGCCAACGGTGACAAGGAAGTCCTGTACTTCAAGGACTTCAACTCCGGCGCGATGATCCAGAACATCGTCGACCGGGCGAAGAAGATGGCCATCAAGGCATTCCTCGACCACAACCAGAAGGGCATCCGCGTCTCCCACCTCCTCCAGGCCTGCGTGGACGAGTTCAAGGAGAACGAGGACCTGCCCAACACCACCAACCCGGACGACTGGGCCCGGATCTCCGGAAAGAAGGGCGAGCGGATCGTCTTCATCCGCACCCTCGTCACCGGAAAGCAGGGCGCGGACACCGGACGCTCCATCGACACGGTGGCCAACACCGGTCAGTACCTGTAAAAGCGCACACCGGCTGCGGATGTCCGGAAACCGGGCGTCCGCAGCCGTCGCATTCGCTCCGAAAAACCTTCCGGCGACGCCGGGAAATACCGCAAGTGATCTCCCCACCAGCGCGGAGCCGCTCTAGGCTCTTCGGTACCGCCGAGTCGCGCACTGAGCGCCGCCGGGCAAGGAGGGCCGCATGACCGTACGGCGAGTGATGGGCATCGAGACGGAGTACGGGATCTCCGTTCCCGGACACCCGAACGCCAATGCCATGCTCACCTCGTCCCAGATCGTCAACGCCTACGCGGCGGCGATGCACCGGGCGCGCCGCGCCCGCTGGGACTTCGAGGAGGAGAACCCGCTGCGGGACGCCCGCGGCTTCGACCTCGCCCGCGAGGCCGCCGACTCCAGCCAGCTCACCGACGAGGACATCGGCCTGGCCAACGTGATCCTCACCAACGGCGCCCGGCTCTACGTGGACCACGCCCACCCCGAGTACAGCGCCCCCGAGGTCACCAACCCGCGCGACGCCGTCCTCTGGGACAAGGCCGGCGAGCGGATCATGGCCGAGGCCGCCGAGCGCGCCGCCCAGCTCCCCGGCGCCCAGCCCATCCACCTCTACAAGAACAACACCGACAACAAGGGCGCCTCCTACGGCACGCACGAGAACTACCTGATGAAGCGGGAGACCCCCTTCTCGGACATCGTGCGCCACCTCACGCCCTTCTTCGTCTCCCGCCAGGTCGTCACCGGCGCCGGCCGGGTCGGCATCGGCCAGGACGGCCGGGAGAACGGCTTCCAGATCAGCCAGCGCGCCGACTACTTCGAGGTCGAGGTCGGCCTGGAGACCACGCTCAAGCGGCCCATCATCAACACCCGCGACGAGCCCCACGCCGACGCCGAGAAGTACCGCCGGCTGCACGTGATCATCGGGGACGCCAACCTCTCCGAGATCTCCACCTACCTCAAGCTGGGCACCACCGCCCTCGTCCTCTCCATGATCGAGGACGGCTTCATCACCGTCGACCTCGCCGTCGACCAGCCCGTCCGCACCCTCCACCACGTCTCGCACGACCCCTCGCTCCAGTACCTCGTCACGCTGCGCAGCGGCCGGACGCTCACCGCGGTGCAGCTCCAGATGGAGTACTTCGAGCTGGCCAGGAAGTACGTGGACGAGCGGTACGGGACGGACGCCGACGAGCAGACCAAGGACGTCCTGGCCCGCTGGGAGGACACCCTGGGCCGGCTGGAGAACGACCCGATGAGCCTCGCCGGCGAGCTGGACTGGGTCGCCAAGCGGGAGCTCATGGAGGGCTACCGGCGCCGCGACGCCCTGGACTGGGACGCGGCCCGGCTGCACCTGGTCGACCTCCAGTACGCGGACGTACGGCCCGACAAGGGCCTGTACAACCGCCTGGTGGCCCGCGGCCGGATGAAGCGGCTGCTGGACGAGTCCGAGGTGGAGCGGGCCGAGACGGCGCCCCCGGAGGACACCAGGGCCTATTTCCGGGGCCGCTGCCTGGAGCAGTACGCCGACGACGTGGCCGCCGCCTCCTGGGACTCGGTGATCTTCGACCTGCCGGGCCGCGACTCGCTCCAGCGCGTCCCGACCCTGGAGCCGCTGCGCGGCACCAAGGCCCACGTGGCGGCCCTCCTGGACCGCTGCCGCACGGCGGAGGAACTCGTCAGGGTCCTCTCCGGCAACTGATTCGAGACCTGAACAGGGGCTGAAACGACCGGCCCCTGGGAATCATGAAAGCAGTGCCCGGACGTTGGGAAACGCGGGGGCCGATGTCGGCCCCGGCTTGTAAGGTCTGATCTTGAGGGACCACGCAGCACCAGTCCGAGCGATCCGATTCGAGCGGGGTGAGGAAATGGCGACCAAGGACACCGGCGGCGGACAGCAGAAGGCGACGCGTTCCACGGAGGAGGTCGAGGAGACCACCACGGAGGCGAGCTCCGACCTCAAGGAACGCCAGGAGAAGCTGAGCGACGACGTGGACTCCGTCCTGGACGAGATCGACGACGTGCTCGAGGAGAACGCCGAGGACTTCGTCAGGTCATTCGTTCAGAAGGGTGGCCAGTAAGGTCATTCGACCTTCGGATCGAAGGTGGGGGGCGATTCGGTGCCGCACGGCGTGAAGCGGTGCTCGCGGTGCCGGCGAGTCCGATCGTGCGAGGCGTTCGCTCGTGACCGTGCGAGGCGGGACGGGCTCCAGGCGTACTGCCGAGAGTGCCGGGCCGCCCCCTGCAAAGCGCGTCAGGAGGCGGCGGGGCGGACGGTGCGGGTCAAGGTGCCCGTGCCGTCCGGCCGCAAGCGAGGCCCCCAGTGCGAAGAGGTCGAACCCCGCTCCGACCGGGGACCGGACAAGACCAGCTCGGACGGCTGGTCCAGCTACTGCCGGGAGTGCCGCGCGCAGCGCGATCGGGCCAGCTGCTTCAAGCGCGAGCACGGCACCACCGAGGTCGAGCGCGACCGGATGATCGCCGCCCAGGGCGGTGTCCGCGTGATCTGCCAGAAGGGTCCGGCGGAGCATGTGGACCACGATCATCGGAGGGGTAAGGTCCGAGGCGTGCTGTGCTTCAGTGGCAACGCGGCGCTGGGGCAGTTCAAGGATCGGCCGGACGTCATCAGGCGCGCGGCCGCTTACGTGGAAGGAAACCTGTGGAACCCAACACTCGTGGCACAGGGCGTCTGCCGGCCGCCTTCCTGACGCCGGGGTCTTCGTCCTTCATCGACTTCCTCGCCGACCACTCGCCGGAGCTGCTCCCGGGGAACCGGAAGCTGCCGGAGGGGATCGTCGAGGCTCCGCACGGCACCACCATCGTGGCCGCGACGTTCCCGGGGGGCGTCGTGCTCGCGGGTGACCGGCGGGCCACCATGGGCAACATGATCGCGCAGCGGGACATCGAGAAGGTGTTCCCGGCGGACGAGTACTCCGCCGTCGGCATCGCCGGCACCGCCGGCCTCGCCGTCGAGATGGTCAAGCTCTTCCAGCTGGAGCTGGAGCACTTCGAGAAGGTCGAGGGCGCCACCCTCTCCCTGGAGGGCAAGGCGAACCGTCTCTCCACCATGATCCGCAGCAACCTCGGCATGGCCATGCAGGGCCTCGCCGTGGTGCCGCTCTTCGCCGGCTGGGACGAGGGCCGGGAGAAGGGCCGGATCTTCTCGTACGACGTGACCGGCGGCCGCTCCGAGGAGCACGGGTACGCCGCCACCGGCTCGGGCTCGATCTTCGCCCGCGGCTCCATGAAGAAGCTGTACCGCGAGGACCTCACCGAGCAGCAGGCGACCACGCTGGTCGTGCAGGCGCTGTACGACGCGGCGGACGACGACTCGGCGACCGGCGGTCCGGACCTGGCCCGCCGGATCTTCCCGATCGTCACCGTCATCACCGACGAGGGCTTCCGCAGGCTCTCCGAGGCGGAATCCTCCGAGCTGGCCCGTTCGGTCACCGAGCGGCGTCTGGAGCAGCCGGACGGACCGCGCGCCGCCCTGCTCTGACCCGTACGTCGCCCCCTCCCAGCCCAGAAGAAAGGGACGAGCGCCGGTGTCGACACCGTTCTACGTCTCACCCCAGCAGGCCATGGCCGACCGCGCGGAGTACGCCCGCAAGGGCATCGCGCGCGGCCGCAGCCTCGTGGTCCTCCAGTACGCCGACGGCATCGTCTTCGTCGGCGAGAACCCGTCCCGTGCCCTGCACAAGTTCAGCGAGATCTACGACCGGATCGGCTTCGCCGCCGCCGGCAAGTACAACGAGTACGAGAACCTGCGCATCGGCGGCGTCCGCTACGCCGACCTGCGCGGCTACACCTACGACCGGGACGACGTCACCGCGCGCGGCCTGGCGAACGTCTACGCGCAGACGCTGGGCACCATCTTCTCCAGCGCCGGCGAGAAGCCGTACGAGGTGGAGCTGGTGGTCGCCGAGGTCGGCACCGAGCCGGCCGGCGACCAGATCTACCGGCTGCCGCACGACGGCTCCATCGTGGACGAGCACGGCTCGGTCGCGGTCGGCGGCAACGCGGAGCAGATCAGCTCCTTCCTGGACCAGCGGCACCGGGACGGGATGTCCCTCGCCGAGGCGCTGAAGCTGGCCGTGCAGGCGCTCTCCCGGGACACCAACGGCACCGAGCGGGAGATCCCCGCGGAGCGCCTGGAGGTGGCGGTCCTGGACCGGACGCGTCCGCAGCAGCGGAAGTTCAAGCGGATCGTCGGGCGCCAGCTCTCCCGGCTCCTGGAGGCGGACAACGCCGCCGCCGCGAAGACGGACGACCCCTCGGACGAGGTGGCCGAGGAGGAGTAGCGCGGGCATCGCCCGGAGGGGCCCGGTCCTGGTGGACCGGGCCCCTCCGGCGTGTCGGTCGGGGGCCGCCCGGCGCGGGGGCGGGGGCTCAGACGGCCGGTGCCGGGCCCGTGGAGCCGCGGACGACCAGCTCGACGGGCAGGACGTCCGAGCGGGCCCGTTCGCCCGCGAGGACGGCGAGGAGGGCCTCCATGCCGCGGCGGCCGAACCGCTCGGCGGGCAGCCGGACCGTGGTGAGCTCCGGTTCGACCGCCGTGGCCAGGGCCAGGTCGTCGAAACCGGTGACCGACAGGTCCTCCGGGACCCGCAGCCCCAGCCGCCGCGCGGCCTTGCAGACGCCGGCGGCGAGGAGGTCGTCGTCGCAGAGCACGGCCGTGGGCCGGGGTCCGGGCGCGGCGAGCGCCGTCCCGGCGGTCTCCCGGGCGGCCGCCACGGCGAGCGGTGAGTGGACGGTGCGCACCTCCGCGCCCCGCAGGGCGTGGGCGAGGGCGGCGGCCCGGACGTCGAAGGTCCAGGAGGGCTCCGCCGAGGCCAGGTGCAGGAAGCGGCGGTGGCCGAGGGCCAGCAGGTGGGCGGTGACCAGCCGCATGCCCTCGGCGACGTCGAGGTTGACGTGGGCGGCCGCGCCGGGGCCCGCCGGATCGCTGTCGAGCATGACGAGGGGCAGGTCCCCGCCGCGGAAGGCCTCCAGGGCGTCGGTGGCCATCGAGGAGGCCAGCACGCCGTCCAGGGCCGCCTGGGCCGAGGCGAAGGGGTCGCGGGCGGGGCCGACACCGCCGGGGGAGGGGTAGAGCACGACGCCGAAGCCGTGGTCGGCGGCGACCGCCGCCGCGCCGGTGTACACGTGGGCGAAGAACTCGTTGGTGAGGGCGGGGACGACGAGCAGGGCCGTGCGGGTGCGGCCGAGGCGCAGGTTGCGGGCGGCGAGGTTGGGCCGGTAGCCGAGCTCGCGGGCGGCGGTCCGGACGGCGCCGGCGGTGCGCTCCGAGACCCGGCCCCGCCACTTGTCGCCCAGGACCAGGGAGACGGTGGCCTGCGACACCCCGGCCGCGCGGGCCACGTCCCGGCTGGTGGGGCGGCCGGCGGGGGTGGGCTCGGGGGTGTGCACGGGGCCTCCGCGTCGGGCGCGCTCGGTTCGGTTCCGGGGCGCGGGGTGGACCCGCGTCCCGGCGCCATGGTACGTATGAACGCGGAAGTTATACGTAAAACCTCGGCGTGAGCCGACGGAGGGGAGACCCGCATGGCCACCGAGGCCACGGCAGACGGCGGCTACCGCGACATCCTGCGGGCGCCGCACGCGCTCCGCCTGCTCACCGGCACCCTGGTCGGCCGGCTGCCCAACGGCACCGGCCCCGTGGCCATGACGCTCTTCGTCCGCGACCAGGGCGGCGGTTACGCGCTCGCGGGCGGCCTCGTCGCCGCGTACGGCCTCGCCAACGCCGTCGGGCAGCCGCTCCTCGGCCGGGCCGTCGACCTCAAGGGCCAGCCCCGCGTCCAGCTCCCCGCCGCCGTCCTCTCCGCCCTCGGCATGGCCCTCTTCGCCCTCGTCGGCCTCGGGAACCTCCCCCTCGCCTACGCGGCCGTCGTGCTCGCCGGGTTCTTCACCCCGCCCCTGGAGGGCGGCCTGCGCGCCCTGTGGCCGAGCGTCCTGGGCCGTGAGGACCGGGTCCACCGCGCGTACGCCCTCGACGCGGTCGCCCAGGAGGTCATGTTCACCGTCGGCCCGCTCCTGGTGACCCTCCTCGTCGCCCTGTGGTCGCCCGCCGCCGCCCTCCTCGTCATCAACCTCCTCGGTGTGCTCGGCGCCCTCTCCGTCGTCCTCTCCGAGCCCTCCCGGGCCTGGCGCTCCGCGCCCCGCGAGGCCCACTGGCTCGGCGCGCTGCGCTCGCCCGGCCTGCTCGCCCTGCTCGGCTCGTTCTTCTTCGTCGGCCTCGCCCTCGGCTCCATCACGGTGGCCGCCGTCGCCTACGCCGACGACCGCGGCACCCCGTCCGTCTACGGCTGGCTGATGGCCGCCCTCGGCCTCGGCGCCCTCCTCGGCGGCGTCCTCTACGGCGCCCGGCGGTGGGCGGGCGCGCCCGAGCGCCGGCTGCGGGTCCTGGTGGCCCTGCTCGCGCTCTGCTACCTGCCCCTGACGCTCACGCCGGGGCCGGTCGCCATGAGCGGCCTCGCGGCCCTCTCGGGCTTCTTCCTCGCCCCGGTCCTGGCCTGCGCCTTCATCGTGGTGGACCGGCACGCCCCGGCCGGCACGGTCACCGAGGCCTTCTCCTGGCTGGTCACCACCTTCGGCGTCGGCGCCGCCCTGGGCTCGGCCGCCGCCGGCCCCGCCGTCGAACTCGCCGGGACCGTGGCCGGATTCGCCGTGGCCGGCGGGGGCGGCCTCGTCGCCCTGCTGGTGCTGCTCGCCACCGGCCGGGTCCTGGACGACCCCGACGCGCCCGGCCGCCGGACGCGACACGCCGTGAGCGGGGGCGCCGCGGACCCCGTGCACACCGAAAAGAACGCCCTCTGACCGGAAAACGATCGCAACGGGAACGTCCAACCCGGTTTCAGCACAGGCCGTCAGGCGTAATGTTCAGACATGGACCGCCGCATTTTCGGGCTGGAGAACGAGTACGGCGTCACGTGCACGTTCAGGGGACAGCGCCGACTGTCTCCTGACGAAGTGGCGCGGTACCTCTTCCGCCGAGTCGTGTCATGGGGCCGCAGCAGCAATGTCTTCCTGCGGAACGGTGCCCGTCTGTACCTCGACGTGGGTTCGCATCCGGAATACGCCACACCGGAATGCGACGACGTGATCGAACTCGTCACCCACGACAAGGCCGGCGAGCGCATTCTCGAAGGTCTTCTCGTGGACGCCGAACGCCGCCTGCACGAGGAGGGAATCGCGGGCGACGTCTATCTCTTCAAGAACAACACCGACTCCGCCGGAAACTCCTACGGCTGTCACGAGAACTATCTCGTCGCCCGCCACGGCGAGTTCTCCCGGCTCGCGGACATCCTCATCCCGTTCCTGGTCACCCGTCAGCTGATCTGCGGGGCGGGCAAGGTCCTCCAGACCCCGCGCGGGGCCGTCTACTGCGTCTCCCAGCGCGCCGAGCACATCTGGGAGGGCGTCAGCTCCGCCACCACCCGCTCCCGGCCCATCATCAACACCCGGGACGAGCCGCACGCCGACGCCGAGCGCTACCGCAGGCTCCACGTCATCGTCGGCGACTCCAACATGTCGGAGACGACCATGCTGCTCAAGGTCGGCGCCACCGACCTCGTGCTGCGCATGATCGAGGCCGGCACGGTGATGCGCGACCTGACCCTGGAGAACCCGATCCGGGCCATCCGCGAGGTCAGCCACGACATCACCGGCCAGCGCAAGGTCCGGCTGGCCAGCGGCCGCGAGGCGTCCGCGCTGGAGGTGCAGCGCGAGTACTTCGAGAAGGCGTCCGACTTCGTCGACCGGCGCGGCATCCGCTCCGGCACCGTCGCCCAGGTGCTCGAACTGTGGGGCCGCACGCTCGACGCGATCGAGCAGGAGGAGCTGGACCGCATCCAGACCGAGATCGACTGGGTGATGAAGTACAAGCTCATCGAGCGGTACCGCGCCAAGCACAACATGACCATGTCGAACCCGCGGGTCGCCCAGATAGACCTCGCGTACCACGACATCCACCGCCGCCGCGGGCTGTACTACCTGCTCCAGAAGAACGGGCAGGCGGCGCGGGTCTGCAACGACGTGAAGATCTTCGAGGGCAAGTCCGTGCCCCCGCAGACCACCCGGGCCCGGCTCCGCGGCGACTTCATCCGCCGCGCCCAGGAGCAGCGCCGGGACTTCACCGTCGACTGGGTCCACCTCAAGCTCAACGACCAGGCGCAGCGGACGGTCCTGTGCAAGGACCCGTTCCGTTCGGTCGACGACCGGGTGGAGAAGCTGATCGCCGGTATGTAGGACGATCGGAAGAGCGGATCGGGGCCCCGCGCGTGCGACGCGCGGGGCCCTGGACGTCACGGGCGGGTCCCCTAGAGTGTCGGGACAACTACCGTGCCGTCTGAGATCTGAGGAACACGTGCGCCGACTTGCCGGCCTTCTCGTCGTCCCGCTGCTGCTGCTCACCACAGCGGCCTGCGGCAGCGACACCAAGGGCTCCGATAACGCCTCGATGACCAACGGGCTCCCCGCCATCACCGCCGGCGAGAAGTTCGGCGAGAAACCGACCCTCTCGAAGGGCGAGGGCGACCCGCCGAAGGAGCTCAAGGTCAACGTCGTCAGCGAGGGCGACGGCCCGGTGACCAAGGACGGCGACGCCCTCCAGGTCAACTACCTCGGCCAGACCTGGGACTCGACGACCCCCTTCGACAACAGCTTCGACCGCGGCGAGCCCTTCACCCTCACCCTCGGCGCCGGCCAGGTCATCAAGGGCTGGGACCAGGGCCTGAAGGGCCAGAAGGTCGGCAGCCGCGTCGAGATCGGCATCCCGCCGGAGCTCGGCTACGGCGACAAGGGCTCGCCGCCGAGCATCAAGGGGGGCGCCACCCTGGTCTTCGTCGTCGACATCCTGAAGGCGACCACCGTCCCGAAGTCCGCCACGGGCACCGTCGTCGCCCAGGAGAACAAGGACCTGCCCAAGGTCGGCACCAACACCGACGGCAAGGCCCCCTCGCTGACCGTGCCGAAGGCCGACGCCCCGACGAAGCTCGTCTCGAACTACGTCATCGAGGGCAAGGGCGAGGCCGTCAAGAGCACCGACACCCTGACCGTCCAGTACCAGGGCGTGCTCTGGAAGGACGGCAAGAAGTTCGACAGCTCCTACGACCGCGGCGCCCCGGCCACCTTCCAGCTCGCCGGCGTCATCCCGGGCTGGAGCAAGGGCCTGGAGGGCAAGAAGGTCGGCAGCCGCGTGCTGCTCGTCGTCCCGCCGGCCGACGGCTACGGCGACCAGGCCCAGGGCCCGATCCCGGCGAAGTCGACCCTCGTCTTCACCGTGGACATCCTGGCCAAGCAGTAGGCGTCCGCCGCGCGTCCCGGACCGCCCCGAGGTAGGTTGTCCGGGTCGCGCGGGCCATCGTCCGCGTGGTTTCACCGTATGAGGAGCACACTGCAGTGAGCATCGAGAAGCCCGAGGTCGACTTCCCGGGCGGCGAGCCGCCGGCCGACCTGGAGATCAAGGACATCTGGGAGGGCGACGGCGAGACCGCCGCCGCCCGCGACCACGTCCAGGTCCACTACGTCGGTGTCTCCTTCAGCACCGGCGAGGAGTTCGACGCCTCCTGGAACCGCGGCGCCCCGCTGCCCTTCCAGCTCGGTGTCGGCCAGGTCATCCCGGGCTGGGACCAGGGCGTCCAGGGCATGAAGGTCGGCGGCCGCCGCCAGCTGATCATCCCCGCCCACCTCGCCTACGGCGACCGCGGCGCCGGCGACAAGATCGCCCCCGGCGAGACGCTGATCTTCGTCTGCGACCTGGTGGCCGTGAAGAAGGGCTGATCCGCCCCGCACGCCCCGTACCGAGGGCCCCCGCCTCCGCGGCGGGGGCCCTCGGCTTTTGTCCGGACACCCCGGGGCGGTACGGTCGGACGTCCGAGAACGGAACCGGGAAGAGGGTGCAGGGCGTCCATGGCGATTGCCAAGGCCGAGCGGCTCATGAATCTCGCGCTGTGCCTGCTCGGGACGCGCCGCGCGCTCAGCAAGCGCGAGCTGCGCGGTTCCATCGAGGCGTACATGGAGGCCAGCGGAGACGAAGCCTTCAACCGCATGTTCGAGCGGGACAAGGACGACCTCCGCGAGCTCGGCCTCGTCATCGAGACCGTCGAGAACCTCGACGGCGAGACCGGCTACCTCGCCCGCCGCGACTCCAACCGCCTCCCGCCCATCACCCTGGACGCCGAGGAGGCCGCCGCGCTCGGCCTCGCCGCCAAGGTCTGGCAGCAGGCCCGCCTCGCCGGCGCCGCCAGCGGCGCCCTCCAGAAGCTGCGCGCGGCCGGCATGCCCGAGGCCGAGGAGGCGTACGACCTCCACTCCAGCGCCCTGGAACCCCGCATCCCGGTCCACGAGGCCGCCTTCGAGCCGCTGATGCTGGCCTGCCGCGACCGGCGCCCCGTCGCCTTCGACTACCGCAAGGCCAACGCCGCCCGCCCCGAGCCCCGCCAGGTCGAGCCCTGGACGCTGGAGTGCTGGCGCGGCCACTGGTACCTGGCCGGCTGGGACCGCGACCGCGGCGCCGAGCGCGTCTTCCGCCTCTCCCGCATCACCGGCAGGGTCCGCTCCCGGGCCGGCGCCTTCACCGCGCCCGTGCCGGACGTGGTCACCGTCCGCGAGACCGTGGAGAGCTGGGCGGGGGAGACCGCCACCCGCTCCGCCCGCATCCGGCTGCGGGCCGGCTGCGGCTACCCGCTGCGGGCCCGCGCCACCGAGACCCGCGAGGGCGCCGACGGCTGGGACGAGCTGGAGATCCCGTACGGGCACGGCCTCGACGCCTGGCTCGTCGAGTTCGGCCCCGACGTCGTCGTACTGGAACCGGCCGACCTGCGGGCCGACGTGGTGGAGCGGCTGCGCGCCGTCGCCAAGGGCTGAGGGGAAGACGTACCGCATGGCTGCCAACGCGATCGACCAGACGAGGCGGATGCTCTCCCTCGTCACCTACCTCCGCGAGCGCCCCGGCGCCCACGTCGCCGACGTGGCCCGCGCCTTCGGCATCACCGAGGACGAGCTGATCTCCGACCTCGACGTGCTGCCGATGTGCGGCACCAGCTTCCGGGGCGGCGACCTCCTCGACATCGACACCGACGGCGACCGGATCTGGTGGCACAATCCGGACGATGTCGCCGAGCCGCTGAGGCTCGCCGCCGACGAGGCCACCGCGCTGCTCGTCGCCGCCCGCGCCGTCGCCACCCTGCCCGGGCTGCGCGAGGGCGACCGGGACGCGCTGGTCCGCGCCACCGCCAAGCTGGAGGCCGCGGCCGGCGAGGCCGCCGGCGCCAGCTCCCGCCTCTCGGTCACCTTCGAGTCCGAGGGCGGCGTCTTCGCCGAGGTCGACCGGGCCATCTCCGAGCGCAGGCGGCTCTGGCTGCGCTACTACTCGCCGGCCCGCGACGAGCTCACCGAGCGCGAGGTCGACCCCATCCGCCTGTTCGCCGTCGGCCACACCTACATGGAGGCGTGGTGCCGGCTCTCCGAGGCGCGCCGCACCTTCCGGCTCGACCGGGTCGCCGAGGTCCGGATCCTGGAGGAGGCCGCCGCGCCGCCGGAGCTGGAGCTGCGGGACCTGTCCGAGGGACTGGTCCAGCCCTCGGCCGACGACCCGGAGGTGGTGGTCGAGGTCGGCCCCGGCGGCCGCTGGGTCGCCGAGTACTACCCGCACGACCGGGCCGACGAGCTGCCGGACGGCGGGCTGCGGATCACCCTGCGCACCCCCGACCCGGCCTCGCTGAAGCGGCTCGCGCTGCGGCTCGGCAGCGACGGGCGGATCGTCTCGCCGGCCGGCCTCGCGGACAGCGCGCGGGAGGCGGCGGCCGCGGCGCTCGCCGCGTACCAGGACGCGTGAGCCGGCCCCGTCCCGCCCCCGGCCGGGGGCGGCGGGTTCCATGAAGGTCCAGGGAGTTCGAGGCAGAGAGAGTTGAGGGAAATGTCCGTGATGCCCGGTCTGTCGGCATCGGTGGCCCCGGTCCTCTTCAAGGCCGCCTGCCCCGACTGCCGCTGCCGCTTCGAACTCGCCGCCGGCGCCCTGCGCCTGGCCATCGGGGCCAGCCGCCGCACCACCTTCTACTCCTTCACCTGCCCCGAGTGCGGCAGCGCCGTCCGCAAACCCGCCGGCGAACGCATCGTCGAACTCCTCACCGGCGGCGGCGTCCGCACCCTCCGCCTGCACACCACCGCCTGACCGGGCCCCCACCCCCCAAGGGCTAGGCTCGGCACATGTTCTGGCCCATGCTCGCGATCGCCCTCGGCTTCCTCGGCCTCGCCGTCCTCGGCGTCCTCGCCGTCAAGGTCTTCCTGGAGGTCCGGCGCCTCGGCCGCCAAGTGGCCGTCACCACACAGCGGATCCAGCGCGCCGCCGAGGAGCTGGAGACCGCCGCCGGCGGACTGGCCCGAACCGGCCGCTCCCTCCCCTGAGTCGGGGGCCGTACGGACCGTCGAGGTGGCCTGATCAGGCCCCCTCGGACGCAATCGCGAGTACGCACGGGCATTGCCCGACGTTTACTCCTGCGGGTTACGATCGCAGGCAGCGCGGTGGCCGGACGCATGTCCGACCGGCCGGGCACGCACTCATGCCGCCTCGGTGAGAAGAGAGACCACAGCCATGTTCCGTCAGATCGGTCCCCTTGAGATCAGCCTCATCCTGCTGGTCGTCGTGCTCCTCTTCGGCGCCAAGAAGCTCCCGGAGATGGCGCGCTCCCTGGGCAAGTCGGCCCGCATCCTGAAGAGCGAGGCGAAGGCCATGAAGGCGGAGGGCCAGGAGTCCGCCCCCGCCGAGGCCCCGGCCGAGCAGGCCGCCCCCGCCCCGCGCACCATCAAGGCCGCCCCCGGCGACGTCACCGGCGCCCGCCCCGTGACCGAGGCGTCGGACTCCACCCAGCGCTGACCCGTACCCCAGCGCTGATCCGTTCGCCCCGCACGTACGCCGCACAGCGGCCTGCCCGCACGAGATGAGGACGTGGGTTGCCCAAGTCTGCCCGCATGAAGAAGGAGAAGGATCCCGAGGGGCGGATGCCACTCGCCGATCATCTCCGTGAGCTGCGCAACCGTGTCGCGAAGGCGATGCTCGCGATCGTCGCCGCCTCCGTGGTGGCCGCGTTCTTCAGCCAGCAGCTGATGGACCTTCTGGCCTCCCCCGTACCGAAGTGCCCCCCGGACAGCCCCCTCTCCGACAACACGGGTGGACGCTGCGTCGTCCTCGCCTACCAGACCATGCTCTCCCCGTTCACCTCCACGGTGAAGGTGATCATGCTGGCCGGCCTCATCGCCGCCACCCCGGTCTGGCTCTACCAGCTCTGGGCCTTCGTCGCACCCGGCCTGCACAAGAGCGAGAAGAAGTACACGTACTGGTTCGCCGCCATCGCCGTCCCTCTCTTCGCGGCCGGCGCCTACACCGCGTTCCTCATCATGCCGGTCAGCGTGCGGGTGCTCATCAGCATCACGCCCGAGGTCGCGTCGAACTTCCTCTCCCTCGACGACCTCCTGGACTTCACCACCAGGATGGTCCTCGTCTTCGGCCTCGCCTTCGAGCTGCCGCTGCTGCTGATCATGCTCAACCTCACCGGCGTGGTCACCGGCAAGCGGATGGCCGGCTGGTGGCGCGCCATGGTCATGGGCACCTTCGTCTTCGGTGCCGTCGCCACGCCGTCCACCGACCCGGTCGGCATGATCGCCCTCTCCGGACCGATCATCGTCCTGTACTTCCTCGCGGTCGGCTTCTCGCTCCTCAACGACCGGCGACGGGCCCGCCGCGACCCCGACGCCCAGCTCTCCGACGACGAGGCCTCGGTGCTCGACCTCACCCCCGAGCCCGTCGGCGCCCTGGACGCCGTCCCCGCCGCCCGCGCCCTGCCCGAGCAGGCGGCGGGAGAGTCCGACGGCGCCCGCGCCCACCGCGCGGGCGGCTACGACGACATCACCTGAGCCCGCCGGCCGCCGCACCGGCGGCCACGGCGGCGGGCCGGTCTTGTAGGGTCCCCCCAGACTCCGTCCGGGGGGACCCCGCCATGTCCAGCGACATCACGCTCTTCGTCAATCCCACCGCGGGCCGCGGCCGCGGCGCCCACGCGGTCCGGCCCGCCGCCGACGCCCTCCGCGCCGCCGGCCACGCGGTCCGCACCGTCCTCGGGCTCGACGCCGCCGACGCCCTGCGCCGCGCCCGCGAGGCCGTCGCCGGCGGCACCGGCGCCCTCGTCGCCGTCGGCGGCGACGGCATGGTCGCCCTCGCCCTCCAGGCCGTCGCCGGCACCGGCACCCCGCTCGGCGTGATCGCCGTCGGCACCGGCAACGACTTCGCCCGCTCCCTCGGCCTCCCCGTCCGCGCCCCCGCCGACGCCGCCCGCCTCGTCTCCGGACTCCTCCGCGACGGCGCGGCCCGCACCGTCGACCTCGGCCGGATCACGACCCCGGCCGGACCCCGCTGGTACGGCACCGTCCTCGCGTCCGGCTTCGACTCGCGGGTCAACGACCGGGGCAACCGGATGCGGCTCCCCGCCGGCCGCTTCAAGTACGACCTCGCGATCCTCGCCGAACTCGCCGCCTTCCGCGCCGTCCCCTTCCGACTCGTCCTCGACGGCGACCGCACCGTCGAGACCGACGCCACCCTCGTCGCCGTCGGCAACGGCACCTCCTACGGCGGCGGCATGCGGATCTGCGCCGGCGCGCGGCTCGACGACGGCCTCCTCGACGTCACCGTCGTCGGCGACGTCGGCCGCACCACCCTCCTCAGGGTCTTCCCCCGGGTCTACCGGGGCACCCACCTCGGCCACCCCGCCGTCACCACGCACCGCGTCCGCTCGGTCACCGTGGACGCCCCCGCCACCACCGGCTACGCCGACGGCGAGCCGCTCGGCCCGCTGCCGCTGACCGCCGAGTGCGTCCCCAGGGCCCTCACGGTCCTGGCACCGCCCGCCGGGGAAGCCCTCCGGTGAAGGCCGCGGGATCCCCTCGATAAAGATCGCGTCACTGTCGGAGGGGGCGGGTAGTCTCGAAGACAAGATGACAGAGGACCTCACCCCAGCCGAGGCGTACGCGGCCGCACGCGCGCGCAACGCAGAGCAGGCCACCGCACTGGCCCCCTTCCGAGAGATGTACGAGTTCGGTCTGGACCCCTTCCAGATCGAGGCGTGCCAGGCTCTCGAAGCGGGCAAGGGCGTGCTCGTCGCCGCCCCCACGGGCTCCGGCAAGACCATCGTCGGCGAGTTCGCCGTCCACCTCGCCCTCACCCAGGGCCGCAAGTGCTTCTACACGACGCCCATCAAGGCGCTGTCGAACCAGAAGTACGCCGACCTCGTCAAGCGGTACGGCACCGACAAGGTCGGCCTCCTCACCGGCGACAACAGCGTCAACGGCGACGCGCCGATCGTCGTCATGACCACCGAGGTTCTCCGCAACATGCTCTACGCGGGGTCCCAGGCCCTCTCCGGCCTGGGCTACGTGGTCATGGACGAGGTCCACTACCTCTCCGACCGCTTCCGCGGCGCCGTCTGGGAGGAAGTGATCATCCACCTCCCCGAGTCGGTCACCCTCGTCTCCCTCTCCGCGACCGTGTCCAACGCCGAGGAGTTCGGCGACTGGCTCGACACGGTCCGCGGCGACACCGAGGTCATCGTCTCCGAGAGCCGCCCCGTGCCGCTCTGGCAGCACGTCCTCGCCGGCCGCCGGATGTACGACCTCTTCGAGGAGGAGACCGACCACGGCGGCCGCGGCGCCTCCCGCCGCGAGGTCAACCCCGACCTGCTCCGCCTCGCCCGCACCGAGAACACGCGCACGTACAACCCCCGCGACCGGCGCCGGGGCAAGATGGTCCGCGAGGCCGACCGCGAGCGCGAGCGGCGCCAGCGCTCCCGCATCTGGACCCCCGGCCGCCCCGAGGTCATCGACCGCCTCGACAGCGAGGGCCTCCTCCCCGCCATCACCTTCATCTTCAGCCGGGCCGGCTGCGAGGCCGCCGTCCAGCAGTGCCTCTACGCCGGCCTGAGGCTCAACGACGACGACGCCCGCCTGCGCGTCCGCGAGATCGTCGAGGCCCGCACCGCCGCCATCCCCACCGAGGACCTGCACGTCCTCGGCTACTACGAGTGGCTGGAGGCGCTGGAGCGCGGCATCGCCGCCCACCACGCCGGCATGCTGCCCACCTTCAAGGAGGTCGTCGAGGAGCTCTTCGTCCGCGGCCTCGTCAAGGCCGTCTTCGCCACCGAGACGCTCGCCCTCGGCATCAACATGCCGGCCCGGACGGTCGTCCTGGAGAAGCTGGTCAAGTGGAACGGCGAACAGCACGCCGACATCACCCCGGGCGAGTACACCCAGCTCACCGGACGCGCCGGCCGCCGCGGCATCGACATCGAGGGCCACGCCGTCGTGCTCTGGCAGCGCGGCCTCGACCCGGACCACCTCGCCGGTCTCGCCGGCACCCGCACCTACCCGCTGCGCTCCAGCTTCCGGCCCTCCTACAACATGGCCGTCAACCTGGTCGAGCAGTTCGGCCGGCACCGCTCCCGGGAACTCCTGGAGACCTCCTTCGCCCAGTTCCAGGCGGACCGCTCCGTCGTCGGCATCTCCCGCCAGGTCCAGCGCAACGAGGAGGGCCTCGCGGGCTACCGCGAGGGCATGACCTGCCACCTCGGCGACTTCGAGGAGTACGCGCGGCTCCGCCGCGACCTCAAGGACCGCGAGACGGAACTGGCCAAGCAGGGCGCCGCCCAGCGGCGCGCCCAGGCCGCCGCCTCCCTGGAGCGGCTGAAGCCCGGCGACGTCATCCACGTGCCGACGGGCAAGTTCGCCGGCCTCGCCCTCGTCCTCGACCCCGGCCTCCCCGCCGGCCGGACCGACGGCCACCGCGGCTTCGAGTACCACGACGGTCCCCGGCCCCTCGTCCTCACCGCCGAGCGGCAGGTCAAGCGGCTCGCCTCCATCGACTTCCCCGTGCCGGTGGAGGCCCTGGAGCGGATGCGCATCCCCAGGACCTTCAACCCGCGCTCCCCGCAGTCCCGCCGGGACCTCGCCTCCGCGCTGCGCTCCAAGGCCGGGCACATCAACCCCGAGCGGCACCGCAAGCAGCGCTCCGGCGCCGCCGACGACCGCGAGATCGCCCGGCTGCGCACGGCCATCCGCGCCCACCCCTGCCACGGCTGCGACGAGCGCGAGGACCACGCCCGCTGGGCCGAGCGCTACTACCGCCTCCAGCGCGACACCAAGCAGCTGGAGCGGCGCATCGAGGGCCGGACGAACACCATCGCCCGCACCTTCGACCGGATCGTCGCGCTCCTCACCGAACTCGACTACCTCCGCGACGACGAGGTCACCGGCAACGGCAAGCGGCTCGCCCGGCTCTACGGCGAGCTCGACCTGCTCGCCAGCGAGTGCCTGCGCGAAGGCGTCTGGGAGGGGCTCGACCCCGCCGAGCTCGCCGCCTGCGTCTCCGCCCTCGTCTACGAGGCCCGGCAGGCCGACGACGCCGTGGCGCCCAAGGTGCCCGGCGGCCGGGCCAAGGCGGCGCTCGGCGAGATGGTCCGCATCTGGGGCCGGCTCGACGCCCTGGAGGAGGAGTTCAAGATCAACCAGGCGGAGGGCGTGGGCCAGCGCGAGCCGGACCTCGGCTTCGCCTGGGCCGTCCACCAGTGGGCCTCCGACAAGAGCCTCGACGAGGTGCTGCGCGAGGCCGAGATGCCCGCGGGCGACTTCGTCCGCTGGTGCAAGCAGGTCATCGACGTCCTCGGACAGATCGCCGCCGCGGCGCCGAAGGAGAACAGCACGGTCGCGAAGAACGCGCGCAAGGCCGTGGACGCGCTGCTGCGCGGCGTGGTGGCGTACAGCTCGGTCGGCTGACGCCTCGTCATATCCCTTGCGAGGGGCCCGTGATGGAGGACATCACGGGCCCCTCCGCATGATCGGGACCGGTTGTCCACAGGGGGTTGTCCACAGGGGTGGCGCGGCACCGGAGCCTTCCGCTTGCATGGACTCGCACACAGGGAGAGCGAGTTGGGGGAGGGGACGTACGTGACCACACGCGCCGGCACCGGGACCGGATCCGACAGCGGCACGCGGCCGGAGGGGGCCGGGGCCGGCACCGCCGTCGTCGAAGGACCGCGCGGGGTGCCGCTGCTCGGCAACCTGCCGGCCTTCGGCAAGGACCCCCTCGCCTTCTTCGAACGGCTGCGGGAGCGCGGCGACTTCGTCCGCTGGCGGTTCGGCCCCCGCCCCGCCCTCTTCATCGCCCACCCGGACGACATCGGCGAACTGCTCACCGGGATCGAGCACACCTTCGACCAGCCCGACCTGGGCATCGCCATCCGCACCCTCCTCGGTCACGGCGTCGTCGTCGCCAAGGGCCGCGACTGGCGCCGCAAGCGCTCCCTGGTCCAGCCGTCCGTCCGCCCCAAGCAGGTCCGCTCCTACGCGGCCACCATGGCGGAGTGCGCCGTCGCCCTGGCCGACCGCTGGAGCGACGGACAGCGGGTCGACATCAAGAAGGAGATGGCCGCCCTCACCCAGCTCATCGCCGTCCGCACCATCTTCGGGACGGACACCGCGGCCGACGCCGAGGCGATCGGCCGGGCCATGGATGTCGCGCAGCGGGAGATCGGGGCGGAACTCAGCGGCATCGGGGCCCTCCTGCCCGACTGGGTCCCCACCCCGGGCCGCGCCCGCATCAGGAAGGCCACCGCCGTCATCGACGCCGAGGTCTCCCGGCTGGTCTCCCGCCACCGCGACGGCGGCGAGGACCGGCCCGACCTCCTCAGCCGGCTCCTCACCGCCCGCGACGAGACCGGCGCCCCGCTCTCCGACCGGGAGATCCGCGACGAGACGGTCACGCTCTACGTCGGCGGCCACGAGACCACCAGCTCCACCCTCGTCTGGGCCTGGTACCTGCTCTCCCGCCACGAGAAGGTCCGGCGGACGCTGACCGAGGAACTGGACCGGGTCCTCGCCGACCACGAGCCCGGCCACGACGACTACACCTCGCTCGCCTACACCCAGGCCGTGGTCAAGGAGACCCTGCGGCTCTACCCCACCATCTGGCTCCTCACCGGCATCGCCAAGGAGGGCGCCACCCTCGGCGGCACCCCGATCCCGCCCGGCACCCGCGTCTGGTCCAGCCAGTGGTCCACCCACCGCGACCCCCGCTGGTACGGCGACCCGGAGGCCTTCCGCCCCGAGCGCTGGCTCACCGACGCCGAGGGCCGCCCGGCGGAGGAGATCCCCGAATACGCCTGGTACCCCTTCGGCGGCGGCCCCCGCGTCTGCCTCGGCACCCGCTTCGCCCTCGTCGAAGCGGTCCTCGTCCTCGCCACCCTGGCCCGCCGTTACGACCTGGACGTGGAGGCCGACGAGATACGCCCGGCCCCGAGCCTCACCCTCCAGCCGGACCGCGAGGTGACGGCCCGGGTCCGGGCGCGGTGACAGGCGGAGGGCTCACACCAGGGCGACCGCCAGCGCCCGCAGCTCGTCCGCGCGCAGGACACGGCCGCCGAAGCCGGGGAGGGGGACATGCAGGGCGGCCGTCCAGCGGCCCGGGATCGCCCCGGCGCCGTGGGCGGCGCCGGCCAGCATGCCGGTGACGGCCGCCACCGTGTCGGTGTCCCCGCCGAGGTCGACGGCGGCGGCCACCGCTTCCTCGAAGGAGGCGGTGGTGCGCAGCGCCCACACCGCCGACCCGAGGCAGGGCCACACCGCCCCGTTGAACTCCGTCGCGTCCTTCGGCCGCCAACCGGGATCCAGGACGGTGGCCCAGCGTTCCCGGTGGGGCGGATCCACCTCCGCCAGGGCGTCCGGAAGCGCGGTCAGCGGGTCCTCGCCGAGCAGGGCGACGCGGACCAGCTCGTGCAGGAGGGCCGTGCCCTCCCACGCGGCCCGGTCCCCGTGGGTGAGGGCGGCGAGCCGGCGTCCGGCGTCCATGGTGGCCCTCCGCCCCCGGGAGGCGAAGTGGACGGCGGAGGTGGAGGCCCGCATGAGGCAGCCGTTGCCCGCCCCGCGGCCTTCCACCTGGAAGTCCAGGGCGGCGGCCAGGTCCCACGGCTCGCCGCCCAGCAGCACCCGCTCCGTCAGGAGGCCGATGTCCTTGGGGTCGGCCGCCGCCCAGCGGCGGAAGCGGTCGAACACGTCGGGGAGGTCGAGTCCGCCCCGGTCGAGCAGCGACTCCCCGACGAGCACGGCCATCTGGGTGTCGTCCGTGGCCTCCCCCGGATCCCAGCCGCCGCCTCCGCACAACTCCCCGGAGCCGTCCGGGAATCGGGCACGGAAGGCGCCGGGGAGGCCGAACTCGAAGGGGGCGCCCAGGGCGTCGCCGACGGCGGAGCCGAGGACGGCGCCCGCGGCGCGGTCGGGGGAGGTCATGGCGCCAGCGTAGGCGCCTCGGGGGCGGGGGCGGGGGCGGGGGCGTGGGGAGAGGGAGAGGGAGGGGTGGGGGGGCCCGGAGGGAGAGGAGGGCGGCTGTCACGGTGAGGCAGGCGAGGACGGCCGCTGCCGTGAGGACGGTGGCGTCGGGGTGGAGGAGGGGCAGGCCGCGGAGGGCCTGCCAGGTGAGGAGGGCGAAGGTCGCCGCGTAGGCGGCGGAGGCGGTGAGGACCAGGCGGAGCCGGACCCGGGGGTCGGCGAGGCGGGGGAGGCGGGGGGCCAGGGCGGTCAGGACGAGGAGGAGGAGCGGTACGAGCTGGAGGGCGTGCATGCCGAAGAAGTGGGCGACGCGCAGGTCGCCGCCGGTGGCGGCCCAGCCGGTGACCGGGAGCGCGGGGCCGCCGTCGGGGACGCCGACGCTGTGGGCGCCGACGATCGGCGGGTCGCCGGCGGCGCGCTGAGCGGGGGTGGGCCGGGTCATCAGGAAGCCGACGGCGGCGCCCGCGAGGGCGATCAGGGAGGAGAGGCGGACGGCCCAGGCGGTGGCGCGGTCGAGGAAGCGGGCGCGCAGCAGGAGGACGGCGATGGTCAGGGCGCTCAGCCAGAGGATCACCACGGTGAGGCCCATGGCCTGGAAGACGGCGGCGTCGAAGGGCGTCTCCAGGTTGAAGTGGCTCTGCCGGCCGCGGATCACCTGGAGGGTGATCAGCGCCATCTCCAGGGCGCTGGTCGCCGTGACGACCGTGCCGGCCCACCAGCCCACTCGCCGGCCGCGCGGCAGGAGGCTCAGCATCCAGGCGAGCGACAGCGCGTAGGCGACGAACGAGACGGCGAACTTGAAGGGCTTCGACCAGATCGGGACGCCGACGAGGGTCCGGTCGTCGAAGACGATCCCGCCGGCGCTGATCACCGCGAAGACGGCCATCGCCGCGGCGAACCAGAGGAGGGGCCGGTGCAGGCGGCCGTCCGGGGAGGGGGACGGGGGCGGGGGCGGGGGTGCGGGGAGCGTCGGGGCGGAGGCGGGCATGGGTGTGCGCGTGGACATACGGATCCCCCCGTAGTCAGCATGGATAGTGGCACTCGCCACTATCTGATAGTGCCACTATCTATGATGGAGGGGAGCCCGGCAAGGCCGGAAGTGCAGGGGAAAGGTGAACGCGCGGTGCGCATCGGTGAGTTGAGCCGCAGAACCGGGGTCTCGGTGCCCACGATCAAGTTCTACGTACGGGAGGGACTGCTCCCGGCCGGGCGGCTGACGAGCCCGAACCAGGCCGCGTACGAAGAGACGCACGTGCGGCGGCTCCGCCTGATCCGCGCCCTGATCGACGTCGGCGGGATGTCCGTGGCGGCCGTCCGCGAGGTGATCGCGGCCGTCGACGACCCCGACCGGCCCGTCCACGAGCTGCTCGGCGAGGCCGCCCACCGCATGGTGCCCCGCTACGGCGACGAGCCCGTCGGCGACGAGGAGTGCGAGGACGGGAGCGAGGGGCCCGGATCGGCCGAGGCGCGCGAGCGGGTCGAGGCGCTGATCGACGCCAGGGGCTGGAGCTCCCGTCCGGACAGCCCGGCGGGGCGGTCCCTGGCGGTCGCTCTCACCGCCCTCGACTCCGTCGGTCACGGGCGGTTCGCCGAGGTGCTCGACGTCTACGCGGACGCGGCCGAGCGGATCGCCCGGGTCGACCTGGAGTACGTCGCGCACCACGTGGCCCGCGAGGAACTCGTCGAGAGCGTCGCCGTCGGCACCGCCCTCGGCGACGCCGTCTTCGCCGCGCTCCGCCGCCTCGCCCACACCGACGCCTCGTACCGCCTCTTCGGCCGGGGCGAGAAGGACGAGGAGGGCGAGAAGGGCGGAAGGGGGTGAGACGGGGAGGGGTGGAGGGCCGGGGGCGGCGGTCGCCCGCGCCCCGCGCGCCCCGGACGCGGGGCCGGCGCGGGGTGGGGGGGGGCCCCCGCCCCCCCCCCCCACCCCTCCCTCATGTCCACGGACCGGTCAGGCGGCCTGCGGGGCCTCCTGCTCCCGCTCCACCTGCTCGTTCCACTCGCGCTTGATCGCGCGCCACCCCTCGTCCGTCTTGCCCAGGCGCCAGTAGCCCGAGATGGACAGCCGCTCGCGCGGCACCTGGCGCTCCATGCGCAGGTGGCGGCGGAGCTCCTTCACGAAGCCGGCCTCGCCGTGGACGAAGGCGTGCACGTCGCCCGCCGGGAAGTCCAGGGCGCGCACGGCCTCGACCAGGGCCTCGCCGACCGGGCGGCCGGACCGGTGCAGCCAGGTCACCTCGACGCCCGCCGCGGTCGCGAACTTCTGCTCGTCGGCCGCGTCCTCGACCTCGACGAAGGCGTGCACCCGCGCGCCGGCCGGCAGCCGCTCCAGGGCCACCGCGATCGCCGGCAGCGCGCTCTCGTCGCCGACGAGGAGGTGCCAGTCCGCCGCCGGGTCCGGGGCGTAGCCGCCGCCGGGGCCGAGGAACCGGACGGTCTCGCCGATCTGGGCGCGGGCCGCCCACGGGCCCGCCAGGCCCTCGTCGCCGTGGACCACGAAGTCCACGGTGAGCTCGCGCAGGGCCGGGTCCCAGGCGCGCACGGTGTAGGTGCGGGTGGTCGGCCACTGCTCGCGCGGGTACGCGGCCCGGATCCGCTCCATGTCGAAGGGCTCCGGGTAGGTCACGCCCTCGGGGGCGAAGAGCAGCTTCACGTAGTGGTCGGTGAACTCGCCGGCGTCGAAGCCGTCCAGCCCCGGGCCGCCGAGGACGACCCGCACCATGTGCGGGGTGATCCGCTCCGTGCGCACCACGCGCGCTTCGGTGGCCCTGGGGGCCTTGCGGGCCGGCTGCTCTGCCACGGCGGACTCTCCTGACTGCCTGAGGGGGCGATGCGGTGAGGCGCCCGAGCCCCGGCCGCGGCCAGGACTTAGGCATGCCTAAGTTAACACCCCCGGGGCGGTCATGTCCCGGCGTGCGCGCCCGCGAGCACCGGCAGCAGCCGGCCGACCGCCCCGCCGAGACCCCAGCGGGCCACCAGCGCCTCCAGCGCCGCGGGGTCGCGCGGGGCCGCCGGGAGGGCCGGGTCGAACTCCGGCAGCGCCACGTCCCGCGCCACCCGGACCACCGCCGGCGCCACGTCCAGATAGGCCGCCGCCTCCACGATCCCGCGCCGCTTGGCCGGGGTGAGCTTCGAGGCGGGGTCTTTGGCCGCCGCCCGCACGCCCGCCAGGTCGCCGTACTCGGTGATCAGCTGCGCGGCCGTCTTCTCGCCGATGCCCTTGACGCCGGGCAGGCCGTCGCTGGCGTCGCCGCGCAGGGCGGCGAAGTCCGCGTACTGGTCGGGGCGCACCCCGTACTTCGTACGGATCAGCTCCGCGTCCACCAGGTCGCAGTCGCCGACGCCCTTGCGCGGGTACAGCACCCGGACCGCCCGCTCGTCGTCGACCAGCTGGAAGAGGTCCCGGTCGCCGGTGACGATGTCCACCGGGCCCTTCGCCCGCTCCGCCAGGGTGCCGATGACGTCGTCCGCCTCGTACCCGGCCGCCCCGATCCGGGCGATGCCGAGCGCCGCGAGGACGGACTCGATCACCGGTACCTGCGGGGCCAGGAACCCCGGGATCTCCTCCCTGTCCGGCCCGGTCTCCGTCTCCTCGGCCACCCGGTGCGCCTTGTACGAGGGGATGAGGTCCACCCGCCACCGCGGCCGCCAGTCGTCGTCCCAGCAGGCGACCAGCTCGTCCGGCCGGTGGTCCTGCACCAGCCGGCCGATGAAGTCGAGCAGCCCCCGCACGGCGTTCATCGGCGTCCCGTCCGGGGCGCGGACGGAGTCCGGCACGCCGAAGTACGCGCGGAAGTAGAGGCTGGCGGTGTCCAGGAGCATCAGGCGTCGCGTCACCCCCCGATCATGCCGCACCCCACCGACAGCGGGGCGCAGCCGTCCGCTCCGGGGGTCGTCGTGACCCCTGTCACCTTTGCGTTTGCCCCCGGGGGCGGGGGGCAGGCGCGTGCCCGGAGCGGACCCGGTAAGGGGCCCTGAGCAGTGGGCCCCGTACATGGCGGGTGTCGCGGGCAGATCCCGCCCCGCTCCACGGCCCGCGCGCGGGGGTGGCGGGCCGTTTTCCCTGCTACCCGTGAGGTGAATGTGTCCAGGCTCCAGGCCGACCACCTGTTCAAGGTGTTCGGCAGACGACCCGCCGAGGAATCCGCCGCCGTCCGTGCCCTCGTGGACGGCGCCGACCGCGACGCGCTGCGCGAGGACGGCGTCACCGCCGCCGTCGTCGACGCGTCGTTCGTGGTCGAGCCGGGCCAGATCTTCGTGGTCATGGGCCTCTCCGGATCCGGGAAGTCGACCCTCCTGCGCATGCTCAACGGCCTGCTCGAACCGACCGCGGGCCGCGTCCTCTTCGACGGCGACGACCTCACCGCGCTCTCCCCCCGCGCCCTGCGCGAGGTCCGCTCCCGCCGGATCAGCATGGTCTTCCAGCACTTCGCGCTCTTCCCGCACCGCACCGTCCTGGAGAACGCCGGCTACGGCCTGGAGGTCCAGGGCGTCCCGCGCGCCGAGCGCGAGAAGCGCGCCGCCGAGGCACTGGAGCTGTGCGGCCTGGCCGGCTGGGAGACGTCCTGGCCGGACGAGCTCTCCGGCGGCATGCAGCAGCGCGTGGGCCTCGCCCGGGCGCTCGCCACCGACGCCGACCTGCTGCTCATGGACGAGTCCTTCAGCGCCCTCGACCCGCTGATCCGCCGCGACATGCAGGACCAGCTCCTGGTGCTCCAGAAGAAGCTGAAGAAGACCATCGTCTTCATCACCCACGACCTCAACGAGGCCATGCGCCTCGGCGACCGCATCGCCGTCATGCGCGGCGGCCGGATCGTGCAGCTCGGCACCGCCGAGGACATCCTCGTCCGGCCCGCCGACGACTACGTCGCCTCCTTCATCCAGGACGTCGACCGCTCCCGGGTGCTCACCGCCTCCGCCGTCATGACCGCGGCCGACGGCCCCGTCGACCCGGACGCCCCGGTCGCCGGCCCCGACACGCTCCTCGCCGACCTGTGCGCCCTCGCCGCGGCGGGCCCGCACCCGGTGACCGTCCAGGACGCCGGCGGCTCCGCCCTCGGAGTCGTACGGAAGGAAGAACTGCTCGCCGTGATGGGCGGGCTCGCGGCCGAGGAGGTGACCGCCGGTGCCTAGGCTTCCCCTCGGCTCCTGGGTCGACAGCTCCGTCGACTGGCTCCAGGCGCGGCTCTCCTGGCTGTTCGACGCCGTCAGCTCCGGCATCACCGGCCTGTACGACGGCATCGACGCCGTCCTGTCCGCCCCGCATCCGCTGCTGCTCGCCGGCATCCTCGCCGTCGTCGCCTGGTGGCTGCGCGGCCTCGCCGCCGGGCTGCTCTCCTTCGCCGGCCTCGTGCTCGTCGACTCGGTGCAGCTGTGGGACGAGGCGATGGCGACGCTCTCGCTGGTCCTCGTCGCCACCCTCGTCACCCTGGTGATCGCCGTTCCGCTCGGCATCTGGGCGGCCCGGTCGAAGACGGTCAGCGCCGTGCTGCGGCCCGTCCTCGACTTCATGCAGACCATGCCGGCGATGGTCTACCTCATCCCCGGCATCATCTTCTTCGGCGTCGGCGTCGTCCCCGGCATCATCGCCACCATCGTCTTCGCGCTGCCGCCCGGCGTCCGCATGACCGAGCTCGGCATCCGCCAGGTCGACGCCGAACTCGTCGAGGCCGCCGAGGCGTTCGGCACCACCCCGCGCGACACCCTGCTGCGCGTGCAGCTGCCGCTCGCCGTCCCGACGATCATGGCCGGCGTCAACCAGGTCATCATGCTCGGCCTGTCCATGGTCGTCATCGCCGGCATGGTCGGCGGCGGCGGACTCGGCGGCGCCGTCTACCGGGCCATCGGCAACGTCGACATCGGGCTCGGCTTCGAGGCCGGCGTCTCCATCGTCGTCCTCGCCATGTACCTCGACCGGATGACCGGCGCGCTCGGCCGCCAGGTCTCCCCGCTGGGCCGCCGCGCCCTCGCCAAGGCCCGCGCCGCCACCGCCCGCCGCCGCACCGCGCAGCTGTGGGCGCACCGCCCGCAGCCCGTCACCGCCCTCGTCGGCATCGTCGTCCTCGCGCTCGTCGCGGGCGGCTCCGGCTTCCTCGGCGGCTCCGGCGCCACCTCCACCACCGCCGCCGGGCAGGGCGCCGGCCACGGCAAGAAGATCAGCATCGGCTACATCCCGTGGGACGAGGGCATCGCCTCCACCTACCTGTGGAAGGAGCTCCTGGAGCGCCGGGGCTACGAGGTCGAGACCAAGCAGCTGGAGGCCGGCGCGCTCTACACCGGCCTGGCCGGCGGGCAGCTCGACTTCCAGACCGACGCCTGGCTGCCCGTCACCCACGCCTCGTACCTGGAGAAGTACGGGAACAAGCTGGAGGACCTCGGCTCCTGGTACGGCCCGACCTCCCTGGAGCTGTCCGTCCCCTCGTACGTGAAGGACGTGAAGTCCCTCGCCGACCTCAAGGGCAAGGGCGACCGCTTCAAGGGCCGCATCGTCGGCATCGAGCCCAGCGCCGGGATGATGGGCATCCTCAAGGACAAGGTGCTGAAGGAGTACGGTCTGGAGGGCGAGTACGAGGTCGTCGACGGCTCCACGCCCGGCATGCTCGCCGAGCTGAAGCGCGCCCACGACCGCCGGGAACCGGTCGTCGTCACCCTCTGGTCGCCGCACTGGGCCTACTCCGCCCACGAGCTGACCAAGCTCGCCGACCCCAAGGGCGTCTGGGGGAAGGGCGACGGCGTCCACACCCTCGCCCGCAAGGGCTTCACCGAGGAGAACCCCGAGGTGGGCGCCTGGCTGAAGGAGTTCGAGCTCACCGAGGAGCAGCTCACCGGCCTGGAGAAGGAGATCCAGGAGTCCGGCAAGGGCAAGGAGCAGCAGGCCGTCCGCGCCTGGCTCGACGGACAGCCCGGACTCGCGGAGCGCCTCGCCCCGCAGTGACGCGCGCGCTCCGCGGTGACGTGCGCTCCGCGGTGGCGCGGAATCCGCGGTGACGCGGAATCCGCGGTGACGCGGGACCCGCCGTGGCGCGGACCCCGCGGTGACGCGGAATCCCCCGTGACGCGCGCTCCGCCGTGACGCGGAATCCTCACCCACCGGGAAGGGGCGGTCGCCGGCCGTGACCGGCGGCCGCCCCTTCCCGGCCTCCTTTCCGCCACGACGCGAAACCCCGGCCCAAAGCTGCGTAAGGTTCAGGTAACCGGCCGGTACGCGACGAGGCAGCCAGCAGAGGGAGGGAGCCGCCATGGACGAGAAGGAAGCACCCCGCGTGGGCGCGGCCGTCAAGAGGCGCCGCCGGGCCCTGAAGCTCACCCTGGCCGTCGTCGCCTCCCGCAGCGGCCTCTCCGTGCCCTTCCTCAGCCAGATCGAGAACGAACGGGCCCGCCCCAGCCGCCGCTCCCTCGAACTGGTCGCCGAAGCCCTCCAGACCACCGCCGCGGAGCTGCTCGCCATCGCCGAGGCCGCCCGCACCGTCGACGTCGTCCGGGACGGCGAGGGCACCGAGGCCATGCCGGAGGGCGTCCGGCGCCTGGTCCGCGGCCGGCACCAGCTGCACGCCCTGGAGTTCACCGGCGAACAGGACGCCGGCCGCGAATTCCAGCACCGCAACGACGAGTTGCTGTACGTCGCCGACGGCGCCGCCGAGGTCGAGGCGGAGGGCCGCGCCCACCGGCTCGGCCGCGGCGACACCCTCTACCTCTCCGGCGGCGTCCGGCACCGCTGGCGCGCCACCGAACCCGGCACCCGCCTCCTCGTCGTCGCCGTCGCCGACCACGTCGAGGTCGAGGAGGAGTGATCCACGTCAGGGGCCGGGCCCCGCGGGTCGTCTCCCTCGTCCCCTCGCTCACCGAGGCGGTCGCCGTCACCGCGCCCGGAGCGCTCGTCGGCGCCACCGACTGGTGCGCCCACCCCGCCGGGCTCGGCGTCGCCCGGATCGGCGGCACCAAGAACCCCGACGTGCCCGCGGTCCTGGCGCTCCGCCCCGACCTGGTCCTCGCCAACGAGGAGGAGAACCGCGCCCCCGACCTCGCCGCCCTGCGGGACGGCGGCGCCGAGGTCCTCGTCACCGAGGTCCGCACCCTCGACCAGGGGCTGACCGCCCTCGGCGACGTCCTCGCCGCCTGCGGCGCGCCCCGCCGCCCCCGCTGGCTGGCGGAGGCGGAGGAGGCGTGGGCCGGCGCGGAGCCGGTGGGGGAGGGGATCACCGCCGTCGTACCGATCTGGCGGCGGCCCTGGATGGTGCTCGGCCGGGACACCTTCGCCGGCGACCTCCTCGCCCGCCTCGGCGTCCGCAACCTCTACGCGGACCACCCCGAGCGCTATCCGAAGGTCCCGCTCGACGAGCTGACCGCGGCCCGGCCGCGCCTGGTGGTCCTCCCGGACGAGCCGTACCGCTTCACCGCCGACGACGGCCCCGAGGCGTTCCCCGGGGCCGCGGCCGCGCTCGTCGACGGGCGGATGCTCACCTGGTACGGGCCGTCGCTGGCGCGGGCACCCCGGCTGCTCGGACGGGCCCTGCGAGCAGCGCTCCGCTGACCAGGCCGCGCACGGTGCGGACGGCGGCCACCAGCCAGGCCGCGGCGAGGAACGCGTACAGGACGATCGCGAGCCAGCGGAAGGCGGCCAGGCCGGTGTGGCGGGCGAGCCCCTCGGCGCCGGTGACGCAGGTGCCGACGGGGAAGGTGAAGGCCCACCAGGTCATGGCGAAGCCCATGCCCGCGCGCCGGGCCCGCACCACCATCGCCCCCGCGAGCGCCAGCCACAGCAGCGCGAAGCCCATGACCGGCACGCCGTAGAGGACGGCGAAGGCGGCGAAGCCGTGCGCGTAGGCGTCGGGGAGCACCCCGGCGGCGGAGTCGGCGAAGGCGTTCGCGGCGGTGGTGGACTGGCCGAGCGGGCCGAGGACGAGGAAGAGCGTGGGGGTGAGGGCGAGCGGCAGCGGCCCGTCCAGGACCAGCCGGCCGAAGACCAGCGGCAGCATCACCAGGGTGGCGAGCAGGCTGACGCCGAACATCGCGTGGCAGCCGAGGAGGAGGGTCTGCCGGGCCTGACCCCCGGGCAGGTGGGGGAGGAGCAGCGGGCCGAGCGCGGCGGAGACCATGGGGGCGACGACGGGCAGCAGCCAGACCGGGGAGGCCCGTTCGATCCGGTGCCGGACCACCATCAGGTACGGCACGGCCACGGCGGCGGCCAGCCCCACCGCCGTGCCGGCGGTGAGCAGGACGGCGCCGAGGGCGACGGACGCGGGGGCGCCGAGCCACTCCCCGCCGAGGGTCAGCGTGCCGCCGCCGACGGCGAGCAGCGCCATCGCCAGGCAGCCGTAGAAGGGGGCCACGGCCGGGTCGAGGAGATGGGCGCGGGCCTGGTCGCGGTGGCGGTGCCAGTGCGCGGCCCGGGCCGTGAGCAGGGTCAGCAGCATCGCGAGGGAGAGCGCCCAGACGGCGGTGCAGGCGGTACGGAGACCGGGCACGGTGACGGGGAGCGCGGCGCCCGCGGTGCCGACGACGGAGGTGCCCATCACGGAGGCGTACCAGTTCGGTCCGAGGTGACGGACCGACCGGGGGACGCGGGCGCGCGGGGTGGTGGCGCCGAGGCGGGGGCGGGAGGGTGCGAGGCTTGCCATGGCCCCACCGTCGTCGTTCCGGCCCGCCCCCACCAGGGATCATGCGGCTATGACGTCATAAGCTGGCCTTATGAGCAGGGAGCATGGCGGCGACGCGGGTACGGGGCGGGGCGCGGGCGGCGGCCCGGGCGGGGGCCGGACGGCCGCGGCCGCGATCGCGGCCGCCGGGGGCGGCGGCACGGCTCCGGCGCGGGAGCCCGGGGCGGCCCACCTCTCCCACCGCGTCCCCGACCTCGGCGCCCTCGAACTCCTCCTCGCCGTCGCCCGGCACGGCAGCCTCGGCGCCGCCGCCCGCGACGTCGGCATCACCCAGCCGGCCGCGAGCAGCCGGATCCGCTCCATGGAGCGGCAGCTCGGCGTGGCGCTCGTGGACCGCTCCCCGCGCGGCTCCCGGCTCACCGACGCGGGCGCGCTGGTCACCGACTGGGCGCGCCGGATCGTGGAGTCCGCCGAGGCCTTCGACGCGGGGGTGCAGGCGCTGCGCGGGCGGCGGGACTCGCGGCTGCGGGTGGTCGCCTCGATGACGATCGCCGAGTACCTGCTGCCGGGGTGGCTGATCGCGCTGCGCGCCGAGCGCCCGGACACCGCGGTGTCGCTCCAGGCGGGGAACTCGGCGGTGGTCGCGGAGCGGCTGCTCGCGGGGGAGGCGGACCTCGGGTTCGTCGAGGGCCTGGCCGTGCCGGACGGGCTCGACGGCACGGTCGTGGCCCACGACCGGCTCGCGGTGGTCACCGCGCCCTCCCACCCGTGGGCCCGCCGGCGCGCCCCGGTCGAGCCGGGCGAGCTGGCGGCGACCCCGCTGGTGCTGCGGGAGCACGGCTCGGGCACCCGGCAGGTCCTCGACGCGGCCCTCGCCGCCCACGGCGGCCTCGCCCGTCCGCTGCTCGAACTGGCCTCCACCACCGCCGTGAAGGCGGCGGCGGTCAGCGGCGCGGGCCCGGCGGTCCTCAGCGAGCTGGCGATCGCCGAGGAGCTGTCGTCCCGCCGGCTGGTCGCCGTGCCGGTCGAGGGGGTGCGGCTCAGCCGCGACCTGCGCGCCGTCTGGCCGACGGGCCACCGCCCCACGGGCCCGGCCCGCGACCTGCTCTCCCTGACGCGGGCCCGGCCGACGGGCTGAGGACCGGCCGGGCTTCCGCCGGGGCTACAGCCGCGGCGCCCGGTGGGTGACGCGGCCGTCGACGGCGGTGAGGAGCACCGGGACGTCCGGGAGCTCCGCGGCCGGCGTGGTGAGGGGGTCGGCGGCCAGGACCGTGAGGTCGGCGCGGTACCCGGGCGCGAGCCGGCCGGCGATCCGCTCCTCGCCCGCCGCGTACGCCGCGCCGGCCGTCAGGCCGCGCAGCGCCTCCAGGGCGGTCAGCGCCTGCCCGGGGCCGTGCGGCGGCTGCGTCAGGTCGCGGGTGGGGCGGCGGTGCACGGCGCCGGCGAGCACGCCGAGCGGCGGGAACGGCGCGATCGGCCAGTCCGAGCCCAGGACGACGGTCGCCCCGGAGTCCACCAGGTCGCGGCAGCGCCAGGCGCGCCCGGCGCGCTCCTCGCCGAGCCGGCGCGACCAGTTGTCGGTGTGGTCGGCGCGGGTGAAGTCGCAGCAGTGGGTGGGCTGCATGGAGGCGATCACGCCCAGCTCGGCGAAGCGGCCCAGGGTGTCGTCCGGCACGGTCTCGATGTGCTCGACCCGGTGCCGCACCGCCGTACCGCCGCCGGTCGCGCGCGCCTTCTCGACGGCGTCGAGGACGTGGCGGACGGCCGCGTCGCCGATGGCGTGGGTCGCGGTCGGCACCCCGGCGCGGTGGAGCGCGCCGATGATCTCCGTGTACGCCGCCGGGTCCGGCCAGAAGGCGTGCGTGGACTCGCCGTGGCAGTCGGGCTTCTCCAGCCAGGCGGTGCCGTTGTCGATGGTGCCGTCCATGAAGAGCTTCACGCCGGCGACCTGCCACAGGGCGCCGCCCCGGCCCTGGAGCGCGATCAGCTCCCGGACGCCGTCCTCGTCGGTGCCGGGCTGGCACCAGGGGGCCACGCGGAGCCGCAGCGGCAGCCGTCCGGCGGCGTCCAGCTCGGCGTACAGGTCGAGGCTGTCGCCGTTGGCGTCCATCACGTGCCCGCCGGTGAGCCCGGCGGCCGCCATCGCGTCCAGGGCGGAGGCCAGCCGCTCCAGGCGCTCGGCACGGGTCGGCCGGGGCGCGACCCGCTCGACCAGCTCGCAGGCGGCGTCCTCCTGGAGGAGGCCGGTCGGGCGGCCGTCGGCGTCGCAGACGACCTCGGCGGAGGCCTGGGCGAAGGTGCGCGGGCCGTCGACGCCGGCGAGTTCGAGGGCGCGGCGGGAGGCGAGCGCGGAGTGCGCGTCGAAGAGGAGCAGGAAGGCGGGGACGCCGTGGAGGACGGTGTCGAAGGGCGCGATGCCGACCGGCCGGTCGCCGAAGACGTTCGGGTCGAGCCCCCAGGCGAAGAGCCACTCGCCCCGGCGCAGGCCGCGGACCTCGCGCCCGAGCGCCTCGCGGACGTCCGCGAGGTCGGTGCAGCCGGAGAGGTCGAGGCCGCCGGTCAGCTCGGCGCCGGTGACGGGGTGGACGTGCCCGTCGACGAGACCGGGGGTGACGACGGCGCCCTTCAGGTCGACGACGGTGGTGCCGGCCCCGGCGAGCTCCCGCACCTCGCGGTCGTCGCCGAGCGCGGCGATCCGCCCGTCCCCGCCCACGGCGAGCGCGCTCGCCGGGAGGAAGGCCCCGGTCCCGGGGTCGAGCAGGCGGGCGGAGTGGAGGACGAGTCGGGTGGACACGATGGGGCTCCTTGCGGTGGTGGTACGGGCGGGGCGGGGCGGTCACGGGCGGGGGCGCCTCCCCGGCACCCGCGACCCGCGGGGGCCCGCCGGGCGCCGGCGGCGGGGTGGCCCGCCGGGCGCCGGTGGCCGGGGGTCCGTCGGACGCCGGTGACCCGCGGGACGTCCGTCGGGCGCCGGCGCCGGGACGTCCGTCGGGCGCCGGCGGCGGGCGTTCGTCAGGCGCCGGTGGCGGGGCGGTCGTCAGGCGTCGGCGGCGGGGATCCGTCAGGCGTCGGCGGCCGGGGCGGTCGCGACGGCCGCGGCCGCCGCGCGGGGGACCGCCGCCTCCGCCGCCTCCGTCGGGGAGAAGGCGAGGGGCAGGGTGCCGGTGGCGCCGGGGGCGTCGAGGGCGCCGTACGGGAGGTCGAGGACGCGCTCCGCCGTGGTGAGGGCCATCCGGGTGACGGCCGCGGGGCGGTCGGAGCGGTCGGTGTTGGCGTGGGAGCCGAGGCCGTCGAGGACGACCAGCACCTGGATGGCGGCGGCCCGGGGGTCGTCGGTGCGGAACTCGCCGCGGGCGACGCCGTCCCGGATCAGCTCCTCCAGCCGGTCGTCGGAGGCGAGCTCCATCCGCCGGACGACGGCCCCGAGGACGGGCCGGTAGCGGCTCAGGTGCCGGGCGTTGATCCACAGCCGGCTGATGTCGTCGTAGGCCTCGCCGGAGGAGAGCGCGAAGTAGCGGGCCAGGTACTGCGCCGGGGTGCCGTCCGGGCGTTCGGCGGGCAGCAGGGCGTCGAGCTCGCCGAGGGCCGCGGCCGAGAACGCCTCGGCCACCAGGTCCTCCGCCGAGGGGAAGTAGTGGCTGATCAGCCCCGGCCGGACCGCCAGTTCCTCGGCCACCCGCCGCAGGGTGACGCACTCCAGTCCCTCGGTGAGGGCGACCCGGGCGGCGGTCGCCACGATCTCCGCCCGCCGGGCCTCGGGTGATTTACGGATTCGCTTGCGCTGGACGCTTGACGACATACCGGGGATGCTATTGAGTGTGCGACCAATAAGCAACCAGGTGGGCAATCACGCACCGGAGGGCCGCATGGCTTCCACGATCCCCGACCCGCGCCCCGGGACAGAGCGCGAGCGGGCACCCCTGCCGGCCGGCGACCGGCCCGGCCGCATCGAGGCCCACGGCATCGACCACATCCCCGACAGCGAGCGCCACGGCCGCCCCCGCGAGCTCTTCTCCGTCTGGGCGGCGGCGAACGTCAACTACCTCAGCCTGGTCATCGGCGGCGCCCTGGTGCTCATGGGCCTCACGCTCGGGCAGGCGATCGGCGTGATCGTCGTCGGCAACCTCTTCTGGGTCCTCACCGGCGTCCTCGCCACCTCGGGCCCGGCCGCGGGCGCGCCCAGCGAGGTCGTCACCCGCACCCTCTACGGCGTCCTCGGCAACCGCGTGAACAACGCGGTCGGCGGCTGGCTGGTCTCCGTCTGCTACTTCGCCCTCAACCTGGCCGCCGCCGCGACCGCCGCCTTCGCGCTCGTCGAGAAGACCGGCGTCCCGGTGAACACCCCCGTGCGGATCGCGGTCGTCGTGGTCATCGCCGCCCTCACGCTGGCGATCAGCGTCTACGGACACGCCCTGATCGTCGCGCTGTACCTGCCGATCACGCTGGCCCTGAGCGGGGCGTTCGCCGTCGTCGCCCTCGCCGTGTTCCGGCACGCCGACTTCTCCTACACCCCCGCCGAGCCGCTCTCCGGCGCCGCCCTGTGGGCCGTGCTCCTGGCGGGCACCACGATGATCGCCTCGGGTCCGCTCTCGTACACGACGAGCGCCGACTTCTCCCGCTACCTGCCCCGCACCAGCTCCCCGCGCGCCATCGCCCTGTGGACGGCGCTCGGCGCCTTCGTCCCGAGCGTGGTGGTCTGCTCGCTCGGCGCCCTCGCGGCCACCGCCGTCGACATGACGGACCCCCAGACCGCGCTCCAGGCGATCCTGCCGGGCTGGTTCGTGCCGGTCTTCCTGCTCGCGCTGGTCCTCGGCACCATCGCCATCAACGCCCTCACCGCCTACAGCGCCGGCCTCGCCCTCCAGGCCGTCGGCCTGCGCGTCCGCCGCACGGTCAGCGTCCTCCTCGACGGCGCCGTCGCCGTCGCCCTCACCCTCTACGGCCTGCTGGCCTCCAACCTCCTGGACACCGTCAGCAACGCCCTCCAGGCGATCACGGTCCTCACCGCCCCGCTGATGTGCGTCTACGCCACGGACATCGTGCTGCGCCGCAACCGCTACGACGTCGCCGCGCTCTCCGACGAGACCCCCGGCAGCCCCTTCTGGTACACCGGCGGCGTCAACCCGGCCGGCGCGGTCGCCCTGCTCGGCGGCGTCGCCGCCGGCGCCCTGTGCGTCGACAGCGTCTACACCGGCCCGGTCGCCACCGCCGTCGGCATGGACCTCTCGCTGCCCGTCGGCATGGCCGTCGCCACCCTCCTCTACGCGGTCCTCGGCCGCCGGACGGTCGCCGCCACCCTCCCCGCCGCCTGAGCGCGGCCCCCGAACCGCGGGGCGGCCGGACCGCCCACCCCGGCCGCCCCGCGCCCCCCGCTCACCGCCGTACGGCCGCCGCCACCAGGCCGCGCGCCAGCCGCGGGTCCTCGCCCATCTCCGGGTGCCACTGCACCCCGAGGACCCAGGCCGGCCCCGCCAGCTCCACCGCCTCCACGGTGCCGTCCTCCGCGTGCGCCGACGCCACGAGCCCCGCGCCGAGCCGGTCCACCGCCTGGTGGTGATAGGCCGGCACCTCGGCGAGCTCGGGGACCAGGGAGGCGTAGAGCGTCCCCGGCACCGGCTTCACCGGATGCCGCCCCATCACCCCCACCGCCCCCATGTGCCCCTCCAGATGCTGCGTCAGCGTCCCGCCCAGCGCCACGTTGAGCAGCTGCATCCCCCGGCAGACGCCGAGCAGCGGCGTGCCGGAGGCGAGCGCCGCCTCGATCAGCGCCAGCTCCCAGGCGTCCCGCTCCCGCGCCGGCGGACCGGTCCGCGGATCGGGCTCGGCCCCGTACCGCGCGGGCTCCACGTCCGCCCCGCCCGCCACCACCAGGCCGTCCAGCCGGGCCACCACCGCGGCCGCCGCGGCCGGCTCGTCCGGCGGCAGCATCGCCACGAGCCCGCCGCCCTCCCGCACGTACCGGGGGTACCGCTCGGGCAGCAGCGCCGCCGGCAGGTCCCACACCCCCCAGCGCGCCCGGTCGAGATAGGTCGTCACGCCGATGAGCGGCTTGGCCGGCTGGGTCACGGGACTGCCTCCTGGGGTACGCGGGACGTGCGCCGACTGTAGAACGCGCGGAGCGCCGCCGGGGCCCAATGGACCCGCGACATACCTTTCAGGCCAGGAAGCCGCGCAGCAGCGCCGCCGTCCCCGCACAGTGCTCCCGCATCACCTCGCGCGCCGCGTCCGCGTCCCCCTCCAGGACCGCCTCCACCAGCGCGGCGTGCTGGCGCTGCGAGTGCTCCAGGTTGCGGACCAGCAGGGGGATGCAGTCCAGCAGGTCGTTGACGGTCGCGCGGACCGCCGCGTACTGGCCCGTCAGGCTGGGGGAGCCGGAGAGCTCGGCCAGCGTGAGGTGGAGCAGCGTGTCCTGGCGCCGGTAGTCGGACAGCGGCGCGTCACGGGTGGCCGCCAGCGCCGCCCGCAGCCGCTCCGCGCCCGCCGCGTCCAGGCCGTGCGCGGCGCACAGCCCGGCGGCGCCCGCCTCCAGGACCTCCCGGAAGCGCAGCGTGTCCTCCATGTCGACGGCGGCGATCCGGCGGCGCAGCTCCGCCTCGTCGGCCCCCTGCGGGCGGGGCAGCACGAACGTGCCGCCGTACCGGCCGCGCCGGCTCTCCACCAGGCCCTGCTCCTGGAGCACCTTCAGGACCTCACGCAGCGTCACCCGGCTGATCCCCATCCGCTCGGCCAGCTCCCGCTCGGCGGGCAGCCGTTCGCCCGCCGGGACCAGGCCGAGCCGGACCACCTGGAGGACCTGCTCCAGGGCCTCCTCGAAGCCGTTCCCGGCCCGCACCGGCCGCAGCACCGGCGCCAGCCGGTCGGCCGGACCGGCCGGTTCACTCGTACGGATCACCTTCGCGCCGCCCCTTCCCCGCACACTTCCCAAGCAATGGTTCTTCCCCATACCTTATGACTCCCGGCAGGCCGAACGAGGAGAGTCGTCCCGTGGCAGACCGCACACCCCCGCTGACCGTCGAGGAACTGCGCTCCCTCGTCACGGCCGGCGAGATCGACACCGTCGTCCTGGCCTTCCCGGACATGCAGGGCCGGCTCCAGGGCAAGCGGTTCGCCGCCCCCTTCTTCCTCGACGAGGTCCTCGCCCACGGCACCGAGGGCTGCAACTACCTCCTCGCCGTCGACACCGAGATGAACACCGTCGACGGCTACGCGATGTCCTCCTGGGAGCGCGGCTACGGCGACTTCGCCATGCGCCCCGACCTCGCCACCCTGCGCCGCACCCCCTGGAACGAGGCCACCGCCCTGGCCCTCGCCGACCTGGCCTGGGCCGACGGCGGCCCCGTCGTCGCCGCGCCCCGGCAGATCCTCCGCCACCAGCTCGACCGCCTCGCCGCCCACGGCCTCACCGCCCACGTCGGCACCGAGCTGGAGTTCATCGTCTTCAAGGACACCTACGAACAGGCCTGGGACGCCGGCTACCGGGGCCTCACCCCGGCCAACCGGTACAACGTCGACTACTCGATCCTCGGCGGCGGCCGCGTCGAACCCCTGCTGCGCCGCATCCGCAACGAGATGGCCGCCGCCGGCCTCACCGTCGAGTCCGCCAAGGGCGAGTGCAACCCCGGCCAGCACGAGATCGCCTTCCGCTACGACGAGGCCCTGGTCACCTGCGACCAGCACGCCGTCTACAAGACCGGCGCCAAGGAGATCGCCTCCCAGGAGGGCTGCTCCCTCACCTTCATGGCCAAGTACGACGAGCGCGAGGGCAACTCCTGCCACATCCACCTCTCCCTCCAGGACGGGACCGGGACCAACGTGATGGCCGGCGACGACCCGCACGGCATGTCGCCGGTCATGCGCCGCTTCCTCGCCGGACAGCTCGCCGCCCTCCGCGACCTCACCCTCCTCCTCGCCCCCGCCGTCAACTCCTACAAGCGCTTCCAGCCCGGCTCCTTCGCCCCCACCGCCGTCGCCTGGGGCCACGACAACCGCACCTGCGCCTTCCGCGTCGTCGGCCACGGCCCCTCCACCCGCTTCGAGAACCGCGTCCCCGGCGGCGACGCCAACCCCTACCTCGCCGTCGCCGCGATGATCGCCGCCGGCCTCCACGGCATCGAGCGGGACCTCGAACTCCCGCCCCCCTGCACCGGCAACGCCTACACCGCCGACCACGCCCACGTCCCCACCACCCTGCGCGAGGCCGCCGAACTCTGGGAGACCAGCGAGATCGCCAAGGAGGCCTTCGGCGCCGAGGTCGTCGCCCACTACCACAACATGGCCCGCGTCGAACTGGCCGCCTTCGACGCGGCCGTCACCGACTGGGAACTGCGCCGCTCCTTCGAACGCCTCTGAAACCCCCCGAGAGGAACGGAAGTTGCTCCAGGTACTGAACCCGGCGACCGAGGAACTCGTCGCCACCGTCCCCGCCGCCACCGCCGCCGACGTGGACGCGGCCGTCACCCGGGCCGCCGCCGCGCAGCGCGGCTGGGCCGCCGCGGCCCCCGCCGACCGCGCCCGGCTGCTCCGCCGCTTCGCCTCCGTCGTCGACGCCCACACCGAGGAACTGGCCCTCCTGGAGGTCCGCGAGGCCGGCCACACGATCGGCAACGCCCGCTGGGAGGCGGGCAACGTCCGTGACCTCCTCGACTACGCGGCCGGCGGGGTCGAGCGCCTCAACGGGCGCCAGATCCCCGTCCCCGGCGGCCTCGACCTCACGATCCTCGAACCCCTCGGGACCGTCGGCGTCATCGCCCCCTGGAACTTCCCCCTGCCCATCGCCGCCTGGGCCACCGCCCCCGCCCTCGCCGCGGGCAACGCCGTCGTCCTCAAACCGGCCGAGACCACCCCCCTCACCGCGCTCCGCCTCGCCGAACTCGCCCTGGAGGCCGGCCTCCCCGAGCACCTCTTCCAGGTCCTCCCCGGCGAGGGCCCCGTCGCCGGCGACGCCCTCGTCACCCACCCCGGCATCGCCAAGATCGTCTTCACCGGCTCCACCCGCACCGGCAGGCGGATCATGGCCAGGGCCGCCGACCGGGTGAAGCGGCTCACCCTCGAACTCGGCGGCAAGAGCCCCAACATCGTCTTCGCCGACGCCGACCTGGAGGCCGCCGCGGCCGCCGCCCCCCTGGCCTTCCTCGACAACAGCGGCCAGGACTGCTGCGCCCGCACCCGGATCCTCGTGCAGCGGAGCGCGTACGACCGCTTCCTGGAGCTGCTCGCCCCCGCGATCGAGGAGATCACCGTCGGCGACCCGATGGACGAACGCACGCGGATGGGGCCGCTGATCTCCCGCGCCCAGCTCGACCGGGTCCGCTCCTACGTCCCCGAGGACGCGGAGGCCATCCGCGGCAAGGCCCCCGAGGGCCCCGGCTTCTGGTACCCGCCGACCGTCCTCACCGGCGTCCCCGAGGACGCGCCCTGCGCCGTCGAGGAGGTCTTCGGCCCCGTCGCCGTCGTCCTCCCCTTCGAGGACGAGGCCGACGCGATCCGGCTCGCCAACGCCACCGAGTACGGCCTGTCCGGCTCGATCTGGACCCGCGACGTCGGCCGCGCCCTGCGCGCCGCGCGCGCCGTCCGGGCCGGCAACCTCTCCGTCAACTCCCACTCCAGCGTCCGCTACTGGACCCCCTTCGGCGGCTTCGGCCAGTCCGGCCTCGGCCGCGAACTCGGCCCCGACGCCCTGACCGCCTTCACCGAGACCAAGAACGTCTTCATCAGCACGGAGGGCCCCGCACTGTGACCACGCGCACCGAAGAGATCATCTGCCGCCGGCTCGTCGGCCGCACCGCCGTCATCACCGGCGCCGGCAGCGGCATCGGCCTCGCCACCGCCCGCCGCCTCGCCTCCGAGGGGGCGAACGTCGTCTGCGGCGACATCGACGAGCGGGCCGGGAAGGCGGCGGCCGAGGCCGTCGGCGGCACCTTCGTCAAGGTCGACGTCACCGACCCCGAGGAGGTCGAGGCGCTCTTCCGCACCGCCTTCGAGACCTACGGCTCCGTCGACGTCGCCTTCAACAACGCGGGCATCTCCCCGCCCGACGACGACTCCATCCTGGAGACCGGCCTGGAGGCGTGGAAGCGCGTCCAGGACGTCAACCTCACCTCCGTCTACCTCTGCTGCAAGGCCGCCCTCCCGTACATGCGCCGCCAGGGCAAGGGCTCCATCATCAACACGGCCTCGTTCGTGGCGGTCATGGGCGCGGCCACCAGCCAGATCTCGTACACCGCCTCCAAGGGCGGCGTCCTCGCCATGTCCCGCGAGCTCGGCGTCCAGTTCGCCCGCGAGGGCATCCGCGTCAACGCCCTCTGCCCCGGCCCCGTCAACACCCCGCTCCTCCAGGAGCTGTTCGCCAAGGACCCCGAGCGGGCCGCCCGCCGGCTCGTCCACATCCCGGTGGGCCGCTTCGCCGAGGCGGACGAGATCGCCGCCGCCGTCGCCTTCCTCGCCAGCGACGACTCCTCGTTCGTCAACGCCAGCGACTTCCTGGTCGACGGCGGCATCTCGGGCGCCTACGTCACCCCGCTGTAGCGGTCAGAGGAAGGTCCGGCCCTCGCCCCGGTAGGTGGGCACCGTCTCCACCACGCGGTCGCCCGCCACCAGGTGCAGCGCCTCGAACCGCTCGCACAGCTCGCCGGCCTTCGCGTGCCGGAACCACACCTTGTCGCCGATCCGCAGGTCGTCGGCCGGCGAGCCGAGCAGCGGGGTCTGCACCTCGCCGGGCCCCTCCCGCGGGTCGTAGCGCAGCCCCTCCGGCAGGTACGGGACGGGCAGCCGGTCCCGCCCGGCCGCGCCGGACGCCGGATAGCCGCCGCCGAGCACGGTGACGACCCCGACGCCGGGCCGGCGGACCACCGGCTGCGCGAAGAGCGCCGCCGGCCGGCCGCTGAAGGACGCGTAGTCGTCGAAGAGCCGCGGCACGTAGAGCCCCGACCCGGCGGCGATCTCCGTGACCGCCGCCTCGGCCGCCGTGTGCTGCACGCTCCCGGTGCCGCCGCCGTTGACGAACTCCAGGTCCGGCGCCACCGCCCGGACGGCCGCGACCACCGCCGCCCGCCGCTCGGCCAGCTCCCGCCGCGCCACCGCCTGCATCGCCCGGACCGCCCGCGACCGCAGCGGCCGGCCGCGCACCGCGTCCCCGACCCCCGCCACGTGCCCCTCGTACGCCATCAGCCCGACCAGCCGGAACCCCGGCCGCCGGACCACCGACCGGGCCAGCTCGGCCAGCTGCGCCGGGGTCCGCAGCGGCGAGCGCAGGGCCCCGATCCGCACCCGGCCGCCCAGCAGCCGCAGCGCCGTGTCCATCTCCAGGCAGACCCGCACCTCCTCGGTGCCGCCGGCCCGGGCCGCGTCCACCAGATCGAGCTGCGCCACGTCGTCGACCGTCACGGTCACGGCGGCGGCGAGCTTCGGGTCCCGGGCGAGCTCGGCGAAACCGGCCCGGTCGGCCGACGGATAGGCGAGCAGGACGTCCTCGAACCCGGCCCGCGCCAGCCACAGCGACTCGGCGAGCGTGAACGCCATGACCCCGGCGAAGCCGTCCCGGGCCAGCACCCGTTCGAGCAGCGCCCGGCACCGCACCGACTTGCTCGCCACCCGGACCGGCTTCCCCGCGGCCCTCCGCACCAGATCGTCCGCGTTGGCGTCGAACGCCTCCAGATCGACGATCGCCAGCGGCGCGTCCAGAGCGGCGGTGGCCCGGTCGTACCGGGCCCGGTCGGCGGCACGGGGAGTCATGGCCCGAGCTTGCCAGACCGTCAGGGGGGTGGGTACCCCTGGGTTCCCGCCCGGCGGGGAACAGCCCGTAGAGTGACGGGCATTGTCGGCAGGAGCAGGGGACGGGATGAGCAGCGAGCAGAACCCCCGCACGTCCCGCGTCACCGAGACCCTCCCCCCTCCCTCCTCCCCGCGCCTCCCGGAGGCCCCGAACCCGGCCCCCGCCCCCCAGGCCCCTGCGAACCCGGCACCCGCGGCCCAGGCCCCCGCGAAGCCGAGGACCGCGCACCCGGCGCCCGCGAAGCCGACGGCCGCCGGAAGCCCCCCGCCTCCCACGAGCGCCCTCTCCTCCCTCACCACCGACCTCACCCCGCCCCCCGCCGCCCCGCGCCCGCCGTCCGGTACGCCCCCGCTCCCGCCGGCCCGCCCCTCACAGCCCCCCACCGCCGCACCGCCGGCCTCCGGCACGGCCCCCCTCCCGCCGGCCCGCGCCCCACAGCCCCCCGCTGCCGCGCCGTCGTCCGCCACGGCCCCGCTCCCGCCGGCCCACGCCCCGCGGCCCCCCGCTGCCGCCCCCGCCGTGCCGCCGGAGTCCGCCGCCCCCCGCCCGCCTGCCGGTACGGCCCCGCCCTCGCCGGTCCGCGCTCCGCGGCGCCCGGCCACCGCGCCGTCGGCGTCCGCCGCCCCCCGCCCGTCCTCCGGTGCGGCTCCCCTCCCGCCGGCCCGCGCCCCGCAGCCCCCCGCTGCCGCTCCGGCCGCCCCGTCGGCGCCCACCGCCCCGCGCCCGTCGTCCGGCACTGCCCCGCTGCCGCCCGCCCGGGTCCCGCAGGGGGCGCCCGGCGTGCCGCGCCGGCCGGTCGGCGTGCCGCCCGCGGCCGCTCCGGTGGAGACGACCACGCGGCTGCGGCCCGTGCGGGTGCCGGCGTACGGGGGAGCCGAGACGCCGGTGGAGACGACCACGCGGCTGCGGCCGATACGGGAGCGGCGGCGAGGGAGGTCGCTCGCCGTCGGCGCCTGCGTCGTGCTCGGGCTCGGACTCATCGGCGGGGCCCTCGCCGGGGTGTGGCTCGCCGCCTCCGGGGGCGGGAAGCCCGCCGAGCCGGCCGGGTACGCCGCGGCCAAGGAGCTGTGGCACAACGCGCCCGTCGACACCCTCTTCCCCCGCACCCTCACCGCCCCCCAGGCGGGACCCGGCCCCTCCGCCCGCACCTGGACCCGGGTGGTCGTCGCCCCGGACGCGCCCTGCGCCGCCGGCTCCCTCGCCCCCCGGCTCCTCACCACCCTGCGGCCCCTCGGCTGCGAGCGCGTGCTGCGCGCCACGTACACCGACGCCACCGCCAGCAGCGTCCTCACCGTCGGCCTCGTCTTCACCCGCGCCGACGTCCCCGCCCAGCGCGCCCTGGACGGCCGGAAGCTCGCCGCCCGCCTCGGCCAGGACGTGCCGCCCGCGCTGTCCGGGGCCGGCACCGTCGCCGCCGGGTTCGGCCCGGCCCAGCGGGCCGGCTGGTGGGTGACCGCCCCCGCCGACCTGCCCGTCGTCGTCACCGCCGTCTCCGGCTTCGCCGACGGCCGCGCCGTCGACCGCCCGGTCCGCGCCGACCAGGCGATGACGAAGGGCCGCACCGACGCCGTCGCCCAGTCCGGCCTGGGCCACGAGGCCCTCGGCATCGCCGAGCGGCTGGAGAAGCAGCTCCGCACCACCGCCCGGAACGCGGCGAAGGAAGAGGCACAGCGGTGACCCGGCCCCGTACCCGCGCACACCCCCGCGTCCCCGCCCGCGCCCGCGTCCGCGCGGCGGTCACCGCGCCCGCCGTGCTCCTCGCCGCCGCCTTCTCCGTGCTGCCCGCCGCCGCGCCCGCCCACGCCGACGCCATCCGCGACCGCCAGTGGGGCCTCGACACCCTCCGGACCGCCGAGGCGTGGCGCACCACCAAGGGCGAGGGCGTCACCGTCGCCGTCCTCGACACCGGCGTGGACGCGACCCACCCCGACCTGACCGGCTCCGTCCTGCCGGGCAAGGACTTCATCGGCTTCGGCGCCGCCCAGGGCGACCCCGCCTGGGCCCGGCACGGCACCGCGATGGCCGGGATCATCGCCGGGCACGGCCACGGCTGGGCCGACGACAGCGGCGTCCTCGGCATCGCCCCCGGCGCCCGGATCCTCCCCGTCCGGGTCATCCTCGAAGGCAAGGACAAGGCCCGCGACCGGGCCCGCAAGACCCGGGGCACCGCCCTCGCCCAGGGCATCCGCTGGGCCGCCGACCACGGCGCCGACGTCATCAACCTCTCCCTCGGCGACGACTCGAAGTCCGCCCACCCCGACCCCGGCGAGGACGCCGCCGTCCAGTACGCCCTCGCCAAGGGCGTCTCCGTCGTCGCCTCCGCCGGCAACGGCGGCGAGAAGGGCGACCACGTCTCCTACCCGGCCGCCTACCCCGGCGTCATCGCCGTCGCCGCCGTCGACCGCTACGGCACCCGCGCCTCCTTCTCCACCCGCCGCTGGTACGCCACGGTCAGCGCCCCCGGCGTCGACATCGTCATCGCCGACCCCGACCGCAAGTACTACGAGGGCTGGGGCACCAGCGCCGCCGCCGCGTTCGTCTCCGGCGCCGTCGCCCTCGTCCGCTCCGCCCACCCCGACCTGACCCCCGCCCAGATCAAGCGGCTCCTCGTCGACACCGCCCGCGACCGGCCCGAGGGCGGCCGCAGCGACGCCAAGGGCTACGGCACGGTCGACCCGGCCGCCGCCATCGAGGCCGGCGCCGCGCTGAAGGGCGGCGACCCGAAGGACGCCACCGCCGGCCACCGCGGCCAGTACTTCGGCCCCGGCCCCCTCCCGGCCCCCGAGGAGAGCGGCGCCCCGGGGCTGCTCGCCCCCCTCGCCGGCGGCCTCGGCGCCCTCCTCCTGCTGACCGCCGTCGTCCTCCACCGGGCCGGCCGCACCCGCTGACGGCCCGGCGGCCGGGGCCCCGCCCCCGGCCGGTTAGGCTCGGGGCGTGGAGCTCAAGAACATCCCGGACCCCGGTTTCTCCGACGACGACGGCACCGCCGACCCGGCGCTCGCCGCGGCCCTCGCGGCCTGGGCGGAGGACCGCACCGCGCACGGCCCCGTCCTGGAGGCGCTGCGCGGCGCCCGGCTCCTCGTCCCCGTCGTCGCCGTGCTCGGCGAGGTGGAGACCGACCCGGAGACCGGGCTGAAGCGGGAGAAGACCAGCGACATGGCGGTGCCGACGCTGACCGCCGGCGACCGGCGCGGTCTGCCGGCCTTCACCTCGATCGCCTCGCTCGCCCTCTGGGACCCGGCCGCCCGGCCCGTCGCGGTGCCGCTCCGGCAGGCGCTCGCCGCCCTCGTCCACGAGAAGGCCGACACCCTCGTCCTCGACATGGCCGGCCCGGTGCCCTACCAGGTCAGCGGCTCCGCCCTGCTCGCCCTCGCCGAGGGCCGCACCAGCACCGACCCGCTCGACGACCCGGCGGTGCGGGACGCGGTCCGCGCGGCGGTCGCCGCCGAGCCCGCCGTCCTCCGCGCCCACCTCGGCCCCGGCACCGCCGACGGCACCCTCGCCCTCGTCCTCGCCGAGGACGCCGCCCCGGCCGGGACCGCCCAGCGCGTGGCCCGTGCCCTGGCCGCCGACGAAACGCTGAGGGCCCGCCTGGTGCGGGGCCTCGACCTGGCGCTCCTGCCGGCCGCGGCCACCCCTCCGGGCGAGCCCTTCTACGTACGGGACCGAAACTCCGCGGACTACCTGCCGGACTAGCCGTACACCGCCCCCGTGTACTTCTCGCCGGGGCCCTGGCCCGGCTCGTCCGGGACGAAGGAGGCCTCGCGGAAGGCGAGCTGGAGGGACTTCAGGCCGTCCCGCAGCGGGGCCGCGTGGAAGGACGAGATCTCCGTCGTGCTCGCGTCGAGCAGACCCGCGAGGGCGTGGATCAGCTTGCGGGCCTCGTCGAGGTCCTTGTGCTCGTCGCCCTCCTCGGTGAGGCCGAGCTTGACCGCGGCGGCGCTCATCAGGTTGACGGCGACGGTCACGATCACCTCGACCGCCGGCACCTCCGCGATGTCGCGGGCCATGGCCTCGAAGTCGGGGTTCTCGCCGGAGGCGTCGGCGGCGGTCGGGGACTCGTTCTGGGGGGTCTCGCTCATGCCCCACACGATAAGCGCGCGCACGGTTCGCGCCGACCGCCGGGTCCTGCTAACCTTGTGTAATGACCGGCCGGACACCTGTGTGCCCGGCCCACAAGTGGAGGCTCCGATCTCCCACCTGGCCGCCCTCGCGGGCGGCGGGTCACCGGTCAGGCGGCGCCCATCGTTCCGTACGGACGATGGAAGCCGCCCGATGTGCGCCCCGCGGTAGACCGTGGTGGTGCTCCGGTTCAGTCCTTGGAGCCCCGCCTGTGTCCCGTCGGGGCATTTTTCGTGCGCCCGCTCGGTTGGTCCCATGAAGTTGAAGTGACGTGTCCGTCCGCCATGGCGGTCGCGTGGTGCTACCGAGGAGGATCCATCAGCGCCGAGCCCCGCATCAACGAGCGGATTCGCGTTCCCGAGGTGCGTCTTGTCGGCCCCAGCGGCGAGCAGGTGGGCATCGTCCCCCTTGCCAAGGCCCTGGAGCTCGCGCAGGAGTACGACCTCGATCTGGTCGAGGTCGCGGCGAACGCCCGTCCGCCCGTGTGCAAGCTCATGGACTACGGGAAGTTCAAGTACGAGTCGGCCATGAAGGCCCGTGAGGCGCGCAAGAACCAGGCGCACACGGTCATCAAGGAGATGAAGCTCCGGCCGAAGATCGACCCGCACGACTACGACACCAAGAAGGGCCACGTCGTCCGCTTCCTCAAGCAGGGCGACAAGGTCAAGATCACGATCATGTTCCGTGGTCGTGAGCAGTCCCGGCCCGAGCTCGGTTACCGCCTGCTGCAGCGCCTCGCCGAGGACGTCCAGGAGCTGGGCTTCATCGAGTCCAACCCGAAGCAGGACGGCCGGAACATGATCATGGTTCTCGGCCCGCACAAGAAGAAGACCGAGGCCATGGCCGAGGCGCGCGAGGCCCAGGCCGCGCGCAAGGCGGAGCGCCAGGGCACCGCGCCCGCGGCGGCTCCGGCGGCCGGTGCCGAGGAGGCTTCGGCCGACACGTCGGCCGAGAACGCCGAGCAGTGATCCGAGGGGGCTGCCCCAGCGGCAGCCCCCGGGTCCCCGCCCGGCACACCACACGAAGAATTGACGCTCCCGGTTGTCCGGTGCCCGCACCGGGGGAGCGCCACTGACGAGGAGATAACGGCGCTATGCCGAAGAACAAGACGCACTCCGGTGCCAAGAAGCGCTTCAAGGTCACCGGCTCCGGCAAGATCCTGCGCGAGCGCGCCGGCAAGCGCCACCTGCTCGAGCACAAGTCGTCCAAGCTGACGCGTCGCCTCACCGGCAACGCCGAGATGGCCCCGGGTGACACCGCCAAGATCAAGAAGATGCTGGGCATCTGAGCTTGATCTCCCGCCCTCGGCCCCCGAGGGCATCCGGCCGAGACCGGGACCCATCCGTTTTCCGGGTCGTGTGAACGCACCACGACCCCGCTACAAGGAGTAAGAAGTGGCACGCGTCAAGCGGGCAGTCAACGCCCACAAGAAGCGCCGGGCGATCCTCGAGCAGGCCTCCGGCTACCGCGGTCAGCGTTCGCGCCTGTACCGCAAGGCCAAGGAGCAGGTCACCCACTCGCTGGTCTACAACTACAACGACCGCAAGAAGCGCAAGGGCGACTTCCGTCAGCTGTGGATCCAGCGCATCAACGCCGCTGCCCGCCAGAACGGCATGACGTACAACCGCCTCATCCAGGGTCTGAAGGCCGCCAACATCGAGGTGGACCGCAAGATCCTCGCCGAGCTGGCCGTCAACGACATCAACGCGTTCGCCGCGCTGGTCGAGGTCGCGCAGAAGGCCCTCCCGGCCGACGTCAACGCCCCGAAGGCCGCCGCCTGATCCTCAGGCCGCAGTGCTTCCGACCGGACCCGCAGGCCCCGCGCCTGCGGGTCCGGCGCGTTGACCGCCCCTTCACCGCCGCAGCCGCCGTACCCGACGAGACAGAGAGCCCCAGGCACATGTCCACCCCCGAGCTGATCTCCCCGCGTTCCCCGCGCGTCGTCGCCGCCCGGCGGCTCGCCAAGCGCAACTTCCGGGGCAAGGACCGCCTCTTCCTCGCCGAGGGCCCCCAGGCCGTCCGCGAGGCCGTCGCCCACCGGGGCCCGGACGGGACCCCCACCCTCGTCGAGCTCTTCACCACCGTCGAGGCCGCCGAGCGGTACGCGCCCATCGTCGACGCGGCCCTCGCCGCCAGCGCCCGCGTCCACCACGCCTCCGACGCCGTCCTCGCCGAGGTCTCCCAGACCGTCACCCCGCAGGGGCTCGTCGGCGTCTGCCGCTTCCTCGACTCGCCCTTCGAGGCGGTCCTCGCCGCGAAGCCGAAGCTCGTCGCCGTCCTCGCCCACGTCCGCGACCCCGGGAACGCCGGCACCGTGCTCCGCTGCGCCGACGCCGCCGGCGCCGACGCGGTCGTCCTCACCGACGCCTCCGTGGACCTCTACAACCCCAAGTCGGTCCGCGCCTCCGTCGGCTCCCTCTTCCACCTCCCCGTCGCCGTCGGCGTCCCCGTCGAGCAGGCCGTCGCCGGCCTCAAGGACGCGGGCGTCCGCATCCTCGCCGCCGACGGCGCCGGCCGGGACGACCTCGACGACGAACTCGACGCCGGCACCATGGGCGGCCCCACCGCCTGGATCTTCGGCAACGAGGCCTGGGGACTGCCCGAGGAGACCCGGGCCCTCGCCGACGCCGTCGTCCGCGTCCCCATCCACGGCAAGGCCGAGAGCCTCAATCTCGCCACCGCCGCCGCGGTCTGCCTGTACGCCTCCGCCCGCGCCCAGCGCCCCCGCCGCGGCGCCTGACCGCCCCGGACGCCGGCCGCCACCGCCGCGATCCGGCCACTCGGTGTGCCCTTCCGGATCCCGCCGGTCACCTTCGCCCAGTAGAGTGACGCACTCGGACCCACTGCGGTGAGACGGAGGGGTGGGAGACGGGGATGACGGCCGGCACGGACAGTCCCGCGCGGTCCGCGCAGCGGCACGGCGGCGGGACGCACGCGCCCGAGCCGTGGCCCGGGATCGACCCCGACGACCTGCCCGACGGGCTCGTCGTCGCCGACGAGCGGGGCCGGGTGGTCTGCTTCAACGCCGCCGCCAGCCGCCTCACCGCCGTCCCCGCCGCCGAGGCGATCGGCCTGCCGCTCGACCGGGCCCTGCCCCTGGAGGACCTCAAGGGCCACCGCTGGTGGCCCCTCACCGACCCGTACGGCGGCCTCGCCACCCGGCGCGGCCAGCCCGAGCGGAACCTGCTGCTGCCCGGCGGCCGCGAGGTCCTCGTCTCCGCCCGGTACGTCCGCGAGCACCCCACCGGACCCGTCCGCCGGGTCGTCGTCTCGCTGCGCGGCACCGAGGCCCGCCGCCGCTCCGAACGCAGCCACGCCGAGCTCATCGCCACCGTCGCCCACGAGCTGCGCTCCCCGCTCACCTCCGTGAAGGGCTTCACCGCCACCCTCCTCAGCAAGTGGGAGCGGTTCACCGACGAGCAGAAGCGGCTCATGCTGGAGACCGTCGACGCCGACGCCGGCCGGATCAAACGGCTCATCGCCGAACTCCTCGACATCTCCCGCATCGACTCCGGCCGCCTGGAGGTCCGCCGCCAGCCCGTCGACATCGCCGCCGCCATCGGCCGCCACATCCAGGTGCACACCACCGGCGGCCAGGCCCCCGACCGCTTCTTCGTCCGCGTCCGCCCCGGACTGCCCGCGCTCTGGGCCGACCCCGACAAGATCGACCAGATCCTCGGCAACCTCCTGGAAAACGCGGTGCGCCACGGCGCCGGAACCGTCACCATCGAGGTGGCGCCCCGCACCGCGGGCGCCGACGGCACCGGCGAGGAGGGGACGGAGGTCACCGTGCGCGACGAGGGCCCGGGCATCCCCGAGGAGTCCATGAACCGCGTCTTCACCCGCTTCTGGCGCGGCAGCAAGCGCGGCGGCACCGGCCTCGGCCTCTACATCGTCAAGGGCCTCGTCGAGGCCCACGGCGGCACCATCACCGTCGGGCGCGGCCCGCGCGGCGGCGCCGAGTTCCGATTTACCCTGCCCGTCGGCACCCCGGCCCATCTCGTCTGACGTCTCACCCACCGAGACCCGACGGGATCGCACGTCACCGGGGCCCCCACGGGCTCATCCGCCTCCCCGCACCCCGTTAGACTCGGCCTTTGGCACGTTTGCGCCCTTGTCGTCGAGCGGGGGTCGCCCCAGCCAAGCCCAACGGAAGACACGGGAAGAGATGTCGGCACCCAATAAGTCGTACGACCCGGTCGAGGTCGAAGCCTTGAAACCGGAAGAGATCGAGCGCATGCGGGACGAGGCGCTCGCCGCCTTCGCGGCCGCCGGCGACCTCGACGCGCTCGCGCACGCCAAGACGGCGCACACCGGCGGCACCTCGCCGCTCGCCCTCGCCAACCGCGAGATCGGCGCGCTGCCCCCGCAGGCCAAGGCCGCGGCCGGCAAGCTCGTCGGCCAGGCCCGCGGCGCCGTCTCCAAGGCGCTCGCCGCCCGCCAGGCCGAACTGGAGGCCGAGCGCGACGCCCGCGTCCTCGTCGAGGAGGCCGTCGACGTCACCCTGCCGTACGACCGCGTCCCGGCCGGCGCCCGCCACCCGCTCACCACCCTCATGGAGCGCGTCGCCGACGTCTTCGTGTCGATGGGCTACGAGGTCGCCGAGGGCCCCGAGGTCGAGGCCGAGTGGTTCAACTTCGACGCCCTGAACTTCGTGCCGGACCACCCGGCGCGGCAGATGCAGGACACCTTCTTCGTCCAGGGTCCGGAAGGCACCACGGGCGACGAGTCCGGGGTCGTCCTGCGCACCCACACCTCGCCGGTCCAGGCCCGCACCCTCATCGACCGGGAGCCCCCGGTCTACGTGGTGTGCCCCGGCCGCGTCTACCGCACCGACGAGCTCGACGCCACGCACACCCCGGTCTTCCACCAGATCGAGCTGCTCGCCGTCGACGAGGGCCTCACCATGGCCGACCTCAAGGGCACCCTCGACCACATGGTCCAGGCGCTCTTCGGCCCGGACATGAAGACCCGGCTCCGTCCGAACTTCTTCCCGTTCACCGAGCCGTCCGCCGAGATGGACATGCTCTGCTACGTCTGCCGCGGCGAGTCCGTCGGCAACCCCGACCGCCCCTGCCGCACCTGCGGCAGCGAGGGCTGGATCGAGCTCGGCGGCTGCGGCATGGTCAACCCGAAGGTGCTCGTCGCCTGCGGCGTGGACCCGGAGAAGTACAGCGGCTTCGCCTTCGGCTTCGGCATCGAGCGGATGCTGATGTTCCGGCACAACGTGGAAGACATGCGAGACATGGTCGAGGGTGACGTCCGGTTCACCCGGCCGTTCGGGATGGAGATCTGATGCGGGTCCCGCTTTCTTGGCTGCGGGAGTACGTCGACCTGCCGGCGACCGAGACCGGCCGTGACGTCCAGGCCAAGCTCATTTCCGCCGGCCTCGAGGTCGAGACCGTCGAGCAGCTCGGCGCCGGCCTCACCGGCCCGCTGGTGGTCGGCAAGGTCCTCACCATCGAGGAGCTGACGGAGTTCAAGAAGCCCATCCGCTTCTGCACCGTCGACGTCGGCCCGGCCAACGGCACCGGCGAGCCCCAGGAGATCATCTGCGGCGCCCGGAACTTCGCCGTCGGCGACAAGGTCGTCGTGGCCCTCCCCGGCGCCGTCCTCCCCGGCGACTTCCGCATCGCCGAGCGCAAGACCTACGGCAAGGTCTCGCGCGGCATGATCTGCTCCAGCGAGGAGCTGGGCATGGGCGAGGACCCGAACCACGGGATCATCGTCCTGCCGCCGGAGCACGAGGTCGGCCTCGACGCCACCGCCCTCCTGGAGCTGTACGACGAGGTCCTCGACATCGCCGTCACCCCGGACCGCGGCTACTGCCTCTCGATGCGCGGCGTCGCCCGCGAGGCCGCCATCGCGTACGGGCTGCCGCTGCGCGACCCGGCGCTCCTCGACGTGCCCGCGCCGAACTCGTACGGCTACCCGGTCCAGGTGACCGACCCGATCGGCTGCGACCGCTTCACCGCGCGCACGGTCGTCGGCCTCGACCCCGAGGCCCGGTCGCCGATCTGGCTCCAGCGCCGCCTCCAGAAGGCGGGCATGCGCCCGATCTCGCTCGCCGTCGACATCACCAACTACGTGATGCTGGAGCTCGGCCAGCCGCTGCACGCCTACGACCGCACCCGGCTCGACGGCCCCATCGGGGTCCGCCGCGCCGAGGCCGGCGAGAAGATCACCACCCTCGACGGCACGGTCCGCGTCCTGGACGCGGCCGACCTGGTCATCACCGACAACCGCGGCCCCATCGGCATCGCGGGTGTCATGGGCGGGGCGAACACCGAGATCGCCGACCCGGTGACCGACCCCGAGACCGGCGCCGTCACCGGCTCCACCGAGGTCGTCATCGAGGCCGCGCACTTCGACGCGATCTCGATCGCCCGCACCGCCCGCCGCCACAAGCTGTCCTCCGAGGCGTCCAAGCGCTTCGAGCGCGGCGTCGACCCGCAGGCCGCGGCCGCCGCGGCCCAGCGCTGCGTCGATCTGCTGGTGCTGCTCGCGGGCGGCACCGCCGAGGCCGGCGTCACCGAGATCGCCGCCCCGTCCGCGCCGCGCACCATCACCCTGCCGGCGAACCACCCCGACAAGGTCGCGGGCGTGGACTACGGCCGCGAGACCGTCGTCCGCCGTCTCCAGGAGATCGGCTGCGACGTCTACGGCCAGGACGAGCTCGTCGTCACCGTGCCCTCGTGGCGCCCCGACCTGGGCGAGCCGAACGACCTCGCCGAGGAGGTCATCCGGCTGGAGGGGTACGAGAACCTGCCCTCCACGCTGCCGAAGCCCCCGGCCGGCCGCGGCCTCACCGAGCGCCAGCGCGTCCACCGCCGGGTCGGCCGCGCGCTCGCCGGCGCCGGCTACGTCGAGGCGCTGAACTACCCCTTCATGGGGCAGCAGGCCCTCGACCAGCTCGGCCTCGACGCGGACGACGCCCGCCGCGAGGTCGTCACCCTCGTCAACCCGCTCTCCGACGAGGAGCCCGCCCTCCGCACCACGCTGCTCCCCGGCCTGCTCGCCGCGCTGCGCCGGAACGACAGCCGCGGCAGCCATGACCTGGCGCTCTTCGAGACCGGTCTGGTCTTCCGCCCCCAGGGCGAGCCGAAGGTCGCGGTCCGCCTGCCCGTCGACCGCCGTCCCACCGACGAGGAGATCGCCGGCGTCAACGCCGCGCTGCCCGCGCAGCCGCGCCGCGCCGCCGTCGTCCTCGCCGGCGCCCGCGAGCAGTCCGGCTGGTGGGGCAAGGGCCGCCCGGCCGACTGGGCCGACGCGATCCAGGCCGCCCGCGCGGTGGCCGCCGAGACCGGCGCGGAGCTGCTGATCGAGGCCGACCAGCACGCCCCGTGGCACCCGGGCCGCTGCGCCGCCTTCCACGTGGTGATCGACGGGGTCAAGACCCTCGCCGGCCACGGCGGCGAGCTCCACCCGCGCGTCGTCAAGGCGCTGGGCCTGCCGGCCCGCACCTGCGCGATGGAGCTGGACCTGGACGTCCTGGAGAAGGCGAGCGCCGGCCCGGCGAGGGCCCCGCGCATCTCCGCCTTCCCGGTCGCCACCCAGGACGTCGCCCTGGTCGTCGACCAGGCCGTCCCGTCCGCCGACGTCGAGCGGTACCTGACCGAGGGCGCGGGCGAACTCCTGGAGTCCATCCGCCTGTTCGACGTCTACACCGGCGACCAGGTCGGCGAGGGCAAGAAGTCCCTGGCGTACGCGCTGAAGTTCCGCGCCGAGGACCGCACCCTCACCGTCGAGGAGGCCACCGCCGCCCGCGACGCCGCGGTCGCCCTGGCCGCCGAGCACACCGGCGCCGTCCTGCGCGGCGCCTGACGCCGCGCCGCCCCCGCGGAGGGCCGCCCCGGGATCTCCTCCCGGGGCGGCCCTCCGCCGTTCCGCCCGGCCTGACAAGTCGCGGGCCGCGCGGTGCAATGGTGGTGGGAGCCGTCATGGACGTGGTCGTGGAACTGGAACGGGCCCGGGACGCCTTCGCCTGCCAGGCGTGGTCGGACGCCTACACCGCGCTCTCGCAGGCCGACCGGGAGGAGCCGCTCGCCCCCGACGACCTCGTCCGCCTCGCGACCGCCGCCTACCTGGTGGGCCGCGACGACGAGAGCGTCGCGGCGACCGAGCGGGCCCACCACGCCTACCTCGGCCTCGGCGCGACCGCACCCGCCGTGCGCTGCGCCTTCTGGGCGGCGATGCCGCTGCTGCTGCGCGGCGAGACCGCCCGGGGCGGCGGCTGGCTCGCCCGCGCCCAGCGGCTCCTGGAGGAGTGCGGGCTCGACTGCGTGGAGCGGGGCTACGTGCTGGTCCCCCAGGGCCTGCGGCGCGTCCACAAGGACCCCCGGGCCGCGTACGCCCTGTTCGGCGAGGCCGCCGCGATCGGCGAGCGCTTCGGCGACCGGGACCTGGAGGCGCTGGCCCGGCACGGCCAGGGCCGGGCGCTGGTCTACGCGGGCGAGCCCGCCGCCGGGACCGCCCTGCTCGACGAGGCCATGGTGGCGGTCAGCTCCGGCCGGCTGTCACCGCTCGTCACCGGCATCGTGTACTGCAGCGTCATCGAGGCCTGCGAGGAGCTCTTCGACCTGCGCCGTGCCCAGGAGTGGACGGCGGCGCTCTCCCACTGGTGCTCCGCCCAGCCCGACCTCGTGCCCTACCGGGGCCAGTGCCTGATCCACCGCTCCCACGTCCTGCAGATGCACGGCGCCTGGCCGGACGCCCTGGACGAGGCCCGCCGGGCCCGCGAACGGCTCGCCGGGACGCCGGGCCGCGCGGTCCTCGGCATGGCGTTGTACCAGGAGGCCGAGCTGTACCGGGTCCGCGGGGCCTTCGCCCGCTCGGAGGAGGCGTACCGGAGGGCCGGCGCGTGCGGGCACCGGGCGCAGCCCGGCCTCGCGCTGATGTGGCTGGCGCAGGGGCGGGTCGACGCGGCGGCCGCGGCGATCCGCGGCGCCCTGGAGGAGACGCCGGACCGGCTGCGCCGGGCGCGGCTGCTCGCCCCGTACGCGGAGATCATGCTGGCCGCCGGCGACGTGCCGGCCGCCCGGGAGGCCGCCGACGAGCTGACGCGCACCGCCGCCGAGCTCGACGCGCCGCTCCTCGCCGCGGTCGCCGCCCATGCCCGCGGGGCGGTGCTCCTGGCGGAGGACGAGCCCGGCGCGGCGCTGGACGCCCTGCGGGAGGCGGGCGGGATCTGGGACGGGATCGACGCCCCGTACGACCGGGCCCGCACCCGGGTGCTGCTGGGGCTCGCCCGGCGGCGGCTCGGCGACGAGGGCACCGCGCGCCTCGAACTGGACGCGGCCCGCCAGGTTTTCCGGGAGCTCGGCGCCGCCACCGACCTGGCCGGCCTCGACGCGCTCACCCGTGCCGGGCCGGGCGGCGGCACCGGGCTCAGCCCCCGGGAGATCGAGGTCCTGCGGCTCGTCGCCACCGGCCGGACCAACCACGCGATCGCCGCCGACCTGGTGCTCAGCGAGAAGACCGTGGCCCGGCACCTGAGCAACATCTTCGGCAAGCTCGGCCTCTCCTCCCGCGCGGCGGCCACCGCGTACGCCTACGAACACGGTCTCGTCGCCCGGCGATGGGCAGAATGACCCATCGCCGCCGCACCCCGCGATTGGGGCGTTCTCCCGAAGCGTTCCCGCCCCCGGGTCCCTAGGGTCGGGCTCAGGAACGTACGAGGAGGCCCGCGATGAACTCCACCGGCAGGACGGAACGCATCGAGACGGTCATCATCGGCGCAGGTCAGGCCGGTCTCGCCACCGGATACCACCTCGCCCGCCGCCACCGGCCGTTCGTCGTCCTCGACGGCGGCGCCCGCGTCGGCGACAACTGGCGCCGCCACTGGGACTCGCTGCGGCTGTACAGCCCGGCGAAGGTCGCCTCCCTGCCCGGGATGCGCTTCCCGGCGCCGCCGATGTCCTTCCCCACCAAGGACGAGATGGCCGACTTCCTGGAGTCGTACGCCGAGACCTTCGCCCTGCCGGTCCGCACCGGCGAGCGCGTCACCCGCCTCGCCGGGGCGGACGGCCGGTACGTCGTCGAGACCGGTACCACGACCTACGTCTGCGACCACGTCGTCGTCGCCACCGGCACCTTCGGCCGCACCCCCCACGTCCCCGGCTTCGCCGCCGGACTCGACCCGCGGATCACGCAGCTGCACTCCAGCGCCTACAGGAACCCCGGGCAGCTGCGGCCCGGCGGCGTGCTCGTGGTCGGCGCCTCGCACTCCGGCGGGGACATCGCCCACGAGGCCGGGAGGACGGGCCGTCCGACGGTGCTGAGCGGGACGATCCACGGCGAGATCCCCTTCGACATCCACGGCCGGCCGGCGCACGCGATCTTCCCGGTGCTGTGGTTCCTGGCCCGGCACGTGCTGAACCTGCGGACGCCGGTCGGCCGCAGGATGCGCCCCGAGGTCAGGCAGCACGGCGGGCCGCTGATCCGGGTCAAGAAGGCCGATCTCACCGACGCCGGGGTCGAGCTCGTCCCGGAGCGGACCGTCGGGGTGCGCGACGGACTGCCCGTCCTCGACGGCGGCCGGGTCCTCGACGTCGCCAACGTCGTCTGGTGCACCGGCTTCCGCCAGGACTTCTCCTGGATCGAGCTGCCCGTCACCGGTGAGGACGGCTGGCCGCTGGAGCGCCGCGGCGTGGTCGACACCGCCCCCGGCCTCTACTTCGTCGGCCTCGCCTTCCAGTACGCCTTCGCGTCGATGCTCATCGGCGGCGCGGGCCGGGACGCGGAGTACGTCGTGCGCCACCTGGTGAGGCACCCGCGCTCCGAGGCCGCCGCGGAGCGGCGCGAGGCGGTGCACGTCTGACGGCCGCCCGCCCCGCGCCTGCTCACCCGTGCGGACGTCCCGCGTCTGTACGGGTGGCGCGGGTCTGGCGCGGGGCGGCGCGCCGGGGGTGCTCACTCCTTCGGGTGAGATCGCCGGGGGGTGTTCCCCCGCCCTCCGTACGGTCGGCAGAATCGACGCGGCCACAGGGGCGGGCCTGTGTGCCGCAGGGCCTTCGGGCGCTGTCGGGGCTCGGGAAGGGCCGTACATGATCCGTACCAGCCGTAGCAGCCGCAGCCGCAACCGTACGAGGGGCGCCCTCCGGTCCCGGCTCCGCGGGAGCGCCCCGCTCCTCCTCCCCGTCGGCTGGGGCGCCGTGGCCGTGGCGTGGAAGTTCGGCTGTCCGCTGGCCCGGCAGCCGGGACTGCCCCTGCGGATCGCGACCAGCGTCGTCTTCCTGACCGTCGGCACGGGGCTGGTCCTCGGCGTGCGGCGGCGGCTGCGGCGCGAGCTGGCGGTGGTGCGGGCCGTGGCGGAGGCGACGCAGCAGGTGCTGCTGCGCCCGCCGCCCGCCCGGCTCGACGGACTCGCCCTGGCCGCCGGGCAGTTGTCGGCCGCGCGCGGGGCCTCGGTGGGCGGCGACCTGTACGAGGCGGTGGCGACGCCGTACGGGGTGCGGATCGTGATCGGGGACGTGCGGGGCCACGGCCTCGCCGCCCTGGGCGCCGTCGTCGCCGTCCTGGGGAGCTTCCGGGAGGCCGCCCACGACGAGGCCGAACTCGGCGGTGTGCTGCGGCGGTTGGAGCGGACGCTGCAACGGCACCTGCGGGAGCGGGCGCGCGACGAGCACCCGGCCAGGAGCGGCGGCGAGCCCGAGCACCCGGTGGCCGAGGAGTTCGTGACGCTGCTGCTCCTGGAGGTCCGCGCCGACGGGCGGCTCGCCGTCCTCGACTGCGGTCACCCCGCTCCGTACCGGCTCGGCCCCCGGCCGGGGCGGCTGCCCGTGGGCGAACCGCTGCCGCCGCTCGGCGTCCTGCCGCTGCCGGCCGTGCCGGTGCCGTACACCGGGGCGCGGCTGCTGCCCGGCGAGACGCTGGTGCTGCACACGGACGGGGCGGAGGAGGCCCGCGACCCCCGCGGCCGGTTCTTCGGCCTCGACGCGGAGCTCGCCCGGAGCACCGGTCTGCCGCCCGAGGGCGTGGTCCGCCAGGTGCACCGGGCGCTGCTGCGGCACACCGGCGGCCGGCTCGACGACGACGTGGCCCTGCTCGTCGTCCGCAACGACCGGGTCCGCGTGCCGGCGCAGCCCGCCGAACCCGGGCTGCGCCGTCCCCGGCCCGCTCCCTCCACCCACTGCTGAGCGGAGGGTCCGGGGGTACGGGCGCCGCCCGCCCCGCCACGGAGTGTCGGGCAGATCGGCGGGGCGGGCGGCGCGGACCGGGCGGCCGCACTGTACGAGGGGGGAGCCGGCGGCCCGGTCGTTCTCGCCTTGCCGGCGAGAAGCCCAGTCAAGCGGTACGGCTCCGCCGGCGACAGCGCGCGCGGACCGGGAGAACGGGTACTTCGTTCACACCCCGTGCGAAAACGCACCGGACGAATCCGGCCACCGCTACGCTGAGTTCACCGAGCGACCGGAGGGGCCATGCAGCCCAACACCCTGCTCGACGCCCTCCTGGACGAGGCGGGCGTCTCCAACGCCGGGCTCGCGGCCCATGTGAACCGGGCCGGACGGGCCAGGGGACTCGCCCTGCGTTACGAACACACCGCCGTGGCGCGGTGGTTGAAGGGCCAGCGGCCGCGCGGCCAGGTGCCCGACCTGATCTGCGAGGTGCTGGCGGACCGGCTGCGGCGGCCCGTCACCCTCGACGACATCGGGCTCGGCGTGCCCGGCGGCGGGCCGCCCGCGCCCGGCACCCCGCTGTCCGGCTTCGTCGACCGGGCCACCGCCCTGTGGCGCTCCGACGAGCAGCAGCGGCCGCACCTCGCGACCGCGCCGGCGGTGACCGGCACGCCCGCGGTGATGCCGGTGTGGGAGTGGGAGAACCCGCCGGAGGACACCGACGTCTCCCGCACCGGCCGCACCCGGGTGGAGCCCGCCGACATCGTCCTGCTCAGCGCGGCCCGCGCGCACTACGAGCAGATGTACCGCAAGGCCGGCGGCATCGCGACCCGCGCCCGGATCGTCGGCTTCCTCACCACCGAGGCGGCGCCCCGGCTGCGCGGCTCCTACAGCGACGCCCTGGGGCGTTCCCTGCACCGGGCCACCGGGGGCCTGGTGGCGGTGGCCGGGATCTGCGCCTACGACGCCGACGCGCACGGGCTCGCGCAGCGCTACTTCCACCAGGCGCTGCGGCTCGCCAAGGCCAGCGGGGACCGGGCCTTCGGCGCCTACGTGATCGCGCTGATGGTCAACCAGTCGCTGCTGCTCGGGGAGTTCCGGCAGGCGGTGGCCTTCGCGGAGGCGGCGCTGCGGGCGGCCGGCGGGGCCATCACCCCGGCGCTGGCGGCCGACCTGACGGCGATGCAGGCGAAGGCGTACGCCCGGCTGGGCGACGGGACGGCGGCGCTCGACTGCATCCGGCGCGCCGAGGCGGCGGCGGACCGGATCGCGCCGGCGGCGGAACCGGCCGAGACCGGCTATGTGCAGCCCGGCCTCGTCAACGTACAGGTCGCCGAGGCCCTCCTCAGTCTGGGTGATCTCGCGGGAGCGTACGAGCACGCGGCGCGGGCGGCCGGGGCGCCCTCGCACGACCGGGGCCGGGTGCACCGGCTCGCGCTGCTCTGCCAGGTCGAACTGCGCCAGGGCGAGGCGGACTCGGCGGCGCGCACGGCGGTCGAGATGACGGAGCGGGCGCGCGGGATGGAGTCGCGGCGGCTGCGGGACCGGCTGCGGCAGGCCCGGGAGCACCTGCTGGCCAGTGACGCGGGGGACGCCCGGGAGGCGGCGGAACTGATCGACGGAGCGCTGCGCGTTCCCCTGTGACCGTCGAACTGCTGCGATATTGCCACCGAACACGCGCCTACCAGTCGGAAGGTGGCAAGAACGTGCAGTGGACGAAACTGAGTGAGCACTCCGTCTACGAGAACCGTTGGTTCCGGGTGAACCTCGCGGACGTCGAACTCCCGGACGGCCGTCACCTCGACCACTATCTGATCCGGCTCCGCCCCGTCGCCGTCGCGACCGTCGTCAACGACGCCGACGAGGTCCTCATGCTCTGGCGCCACCGTTTCATCACCGACAGCTGGGGCTGGGAGCTGGCCGCCGGCGTCGTCGAGGACGGCGAGGCCCCCGAGGCCGCCGCCGCCCGCGAGATGGAGGAGGAGACCGGCTGGCGGCCGGGGCTGCTGCGCCACCTCCTCACCGTCGAGCCCTCCAACGGGCTCAGCGACGCCCGGCACCACCTCTACTGGACCGACCGGGCCACCTGGACCGGCCCGCCGGTCGACGGCTTCGAGTCCTCGCGGCGCGCCTGGGTGCCGCTGAAGGAGGTCCCGGAGCTGATCGCCCGCGGCGAGATCCCGGCCGCGAACATGGCGGCCGGCCTGCTGATGCTCCGCCACCTGCGGCTCGGCTGACCGGGCCCGGGAAAGACGGAACGGCCCGTACCTGTGCGGGGGTGCGGGCCGTTCCTGCCGCGGAGAGCGACATCGAGGGGGCGCCGGGGGAGCGGCGCCGGGGCGGGTCAGGCGTAGACGTAGAAGCCCGAGCCGGTCTTGCGGCCCAGCCGGCCCGCGTCGACCATCCGCTGGAGCAGCGGGGGAGCGGCGTACAGGGGCTCCTTGAACTCGGAGTACATCGAGTCGGCGATCGAGGCGATCGTGTCCAGGCCGATGAGGTCCGAGAGCTTCAGCGGGCCCATCGGGTGGGCGCAGCCGTACTCCATGCCGTTGTCGATGTCCTCGCGGCTCGCGATGCCGGACTCGAACATCCGGATCGCGGAGAGCAGGTACGGCACGAGCAGGGCGTTCACGACGAAGCCGGAGCGGTCCTGGGCGCGGATCGCGTGCTTGCCGAGCACCTTCTCGGCGAAGGCCTGCGCCCGGCTGATCGTGCCCTCGGAGGTGGTGAGGGCGGGGATCAGCTCGACCAGCTTCTGCACCGGGGCCGGGTTGAAGAAGTGGATGCCGATGACGTGGTCGGGGCGGGAGGTCGCCACGGCCAGCTTCACCAGCGGGATGGAGGAGGTGTTCGAGGCCAGGATGGCGTCGGACCGGGTCAGGACCTGGTCGAGCACCTGGAAGATCTCGGTCTTGACCTGCTCGTTCTCCACGACCGCCTCGATGACGAGGTCGCGGTCGGCGAACTCGCCCAGGTCGGTCGTGAAGCTCAGGCGCGCGAGCGCCGCGTCCCGCTCCTCCTCGCTGATCTTGCCGCGTTCGGCGGCCTTGGTCAGCGAGTTGAGCAGCCGGGTGCGGCCGATCTCCAGCGCCTCGCCGGTGGTCTCGGCGACCTTCACCTCAAGACCGCTCCGGGCACACACCTCTGCGATGCCCGCGCCCATCTGGCCGCAGCCCACCACTCCGACGCGCTCAATGTCGGCCATGGAGTCCGTCACCTCGTGCCTTTCGCTGTTCTCTGGCGGCGGGCCCCCGTGTGATTCCGGTGCGCCTGCCTCGACCCCATGACGTTACTCCGATTCGCGCGATGATCGATCGGTCGGAGAGGGGGCATGCTGTCTCCGGGGGTGTGACGTATCCGACAGCTGAGGGGTACAAGTGCGGCCTATCGGGAGAAGAGGGTTTGTGACGACCGCCACGGGAGCGGCATTCGCCGTCGTGGGGGCGAGCGCTCCGGGCGCCGCCGCGGAGCGCCGCGGGGCACGGGAGCGGGAGAGGGCGGCGGCGCCCGGACCGGAGCGCGGGCCGGGGCCGGAGGGCGCCCCGGCGCCGGAGCGGGCGGCGCGCGCGGAGGGGTTCCGGGGGATGTGGGTGGCGACCGTCGCCAACCGCGACTGGCCGTCCCGGCCCGGCCTCACCGCCGCCGCGCAGCGGGCGGAGCTCCTGGCCCACCTGGACCGGGCCGTGGAGCGCCGGCTCAACGCGGTCGTCCTCCAGGTGCGCCCCACCGCCGACGCCCTGTGGCCCTCGCCGTACGAGCCCTGGGCGCAGTGCCTCACCGGCACGCAGGGCCGCGACCCCGGCTGGGACCCGCTGGGCACGGCCGTCGCCGAGGCCCACGCGCGGGGCCTGGAGCTGCACGCCTGGTTCAACCCGTACCGGGTGGCGAACCACGCCGACCCCGAGCGGCTCGCCGCCTCCCACCCGGCCAGGCTCCACCCCGACTGGACCGTGCCCCACGGCGGGAAGCTGTACTACAACCCCGGCCTGCCCGAGGTCCGCCGCTTCGTCCAGGACGCCATGCTCGACGCGGTGCGCCGCTACGACGTCGACGCGGTCCACTGGGACGACTACTTCTACCCGTACCCGGTCGAGGGGGAGACCTTCGACGACGCCGACGCCCACGCCCGGTACGGCGCGGACTTCCCCGACCGCGCGGACTGGCGGCGGCACAACACCGACCTGCTGGTCTCGGAGGCGGCCGCCCGCATCAAGGAGGTCAAGCCCCGGGTGGCCTTCGGCATCAGCCCCTTCGGAGTGTGGCGGAACGCCGCCGACGACCCCGAGGGCTCGGACACGCGGGCCGGCGTGGCCACGTACGACGACCTCTACGCGGACACCCGCAAGTGGATCCGGGAGGGCTGGATCGACCACGTCGTGCCGCAGCTGTACTGGCACATCGGCCACCCCGCCACCGACTACGCCACGCTCCTCGACTGGTGGGAGACGGCGGTGCGCGGGACCGGCGTCGCGCTCCACATCGGCGAGGCGCTGTACAAGGCGGGCGCGCCGGACCAGCCCGAGGCGTGGCAGGACCCGCGGGAGCTGTCACGGCACCTCGCGCTGGCCGAGGGGCGGCCGGGCGTCGGCGGGCACTGCTTCTTCGCGGCGAAGGAGGTCACGGAGGACCGCAACGGCGCGCTCGCCGCCGCCGTGGCCGACCACTACCCGGACCGGGTCCGGCCGCCACGGCGGCCGGACGGCTCCTAACCCTGCGGCCGGCGGTGCCGGACGACGGTGTCGGGGCCGGGGGACATCAGGGCCTCGTGACCGTCGTCGTCGAACTTGACCCGGTACGGGGGAGTGCCGTTCTCCCCCAGCACCTCCAGGACCTGGGCCGTGCGGTCGTGCTGACCGACGGTCCGGCCGTGCACCAGCAGCTTGTCGCCCTCACTCGCCTTCATCGGGACCTCCTCGCGCGCGTAGGGCCTCTGCTGCCATTGTGACCCGGGTCACTGCCGCCCGTCGCGTCAGCTCTTCGCGCGCTGGGTCACCGCGATGCAGACCAGCACGCCGACCGCCGCGAGCGGCGCGGCCAGCGGCAGCGACTCGCCGAGGAGGAAGACCGACCAGAAGAGGGTGAGCAGCGGCTGGGCGAGCTGGAGCTGGCTGGCGCGCGGGATGCCGATCGCGGCCATGCCCCGGTACCAGACGTACAGGCCGAAGAAGGTGGAGCCGGCGGCCACCCAGACCAGGCCGGCGATCCCGTGGGCGGTGAGGCGGACCGGTTCGAGGGCGAGCGCCACCGCCGAGGCCGGGACCATCAGCGGCAGGCAGAGGACCAGCGCCCAGCCGATCACCTGCCAGCCCGGCATCAGCCGGGCGAGCCGGCCGCCCTCGGTGTACCCGGCGGCGCAGACGAGCAGCGCGCCGAAGAGGTAGAGGTCGCCCGTGGAGAGCGCGCCGCCGCTCTGCTGGACGGTGAAGGCGAGGACGACGGCGGCGCCGGAGACGGCCGCGATCCAGAAGGTGCGGGACGGGCGGCGGCCGGTCCGCAGCGCGGCGAGGGCGGCCGTGGTGAGCGGCAGCAGGCCCACGACGACGGCGGCGTGCGAGGTCGTCGAGGTCTGCAGGGCGAGCGTGGTCAGCAGCGGGAAGCCGATCACCACGCCGCCCGCGACCACCGCGAGCCCGGCCCAGTGGCGCCGCTCCGGCAGCGGGACCCTCCCGGCGAGCAGGAAGGCGCCGGCGATCAGCGCGGCGAGCGTGGAGCGGACCGCCACCAGCGACCAGGGGCCGAAGCTCTCCAGGCCCCACACGGTCGACGGGAAGGTGAGCGAGAAGGAGACCACGCCGAGGAGGGCGAGCAGGGTGCCCTGCGCGGTGGGGGACGGGGTGCCGGCGGGGGCGGCGTCGGTCGGGGTGCCGGTGCTGGTGTCGACCGCTATCGCCATCGGGGTAGTAGCGCTACTCTGTGCTCTCATGCATGAGCGTAGCAGTGTGGCCGAACTGGCGAAATCCCTGAGAGCGGAGCTCGACCGCTACTCCCCGGGTGGAAAGCTGCCGTCGAGCCGGGCGCTCGTCGAGCGCCACCGCGTCTCCCCGGTGACCGTCAGCCGCGCCCTCGCGCAGCTCGCCGCCGAGGGCCTGGTCGTCACCCGGCCCGGCGCCGGCGCCTTCAAGGCCGGGACCCGGGCCCCCGCCGCCACCGGCGACACCTCCTGGCAGGAGCTCGCCCTCAGCGCCGACACCGCCACCGACCTCGTCCCCCGGGCCGTCGACGCCTCCGGCGTCCTCGTCACCCTCGCCGCGCCCCCGCCCGGCGTCGTCGAGTTCAACGGCGGCTACCTCCACCCCTCCCTCCAGCCCGAGCGGGCCCTGGCGGCCGCCCTCGCCCGGGCCGGCCGCCGCCCCGGCGCCTGGGGCCGGCCGCCCACCGACGGCCTCACCGAGCTGCGCGAATGGTTCGCCCGCGAGATCGGCGGCGGCGTCACCGGCGCCGAGGTCCTCATCACCGCCGGCGGCCAGTCCGCCCTCACCACCGCCCTGCGCGCCCTCGCCGCGCCCGGCACCCCCGTGCTCGTCGAGTCGCCCACGTACCCCGGCATGCTCGCCGTCGCCCGCGCCGCCGGTCTGCGCCCGGTGCCCGTCCCCACCGACACCGAGGGCATCCGGCCCGACCTCCTCGAAGCCGCCTTCCGCGCCACCGGCGCCCGCGTCCTCGTCTGCCAGCCCCTCTTCCAGAACCCCACCGGCGCCCTCCTCCCGCCGGACCGCCGCCGCGAGGTCGTCCGCATCGCCCGCGCCGCCGGCGCCTTCGTCGTCGAGGACGACTTCGCCCGCCGGCTCGTCCACGAGGACGCCGGACCGCTGCCGCCGCCGCTCGCCGCCGACGACCCCGACGGCGTCGTCGTCCACGTCTGCTCGCTCACCAAGATCACCTCGGCGAGCCTCCGCGTCGGCGCCCTCGCCGCCCGCGGCCCCGTCCTCGAACGCCTCCGCGCCATCCAGGTCGTCGACAGCTTCTTCGTCCCCCGCCCCCTCCAGGAGGCCGCCCTCGAACTCGTCGGCTCCCCGGCCTGGCCCCGCCACCTGAGGACCGTCTCCCAGGAGCTGAAGGCCCGCCGCGACGCCCTCGCCGCCGCCGTCGCCCTCCGCCTCCCCGAACTCGCCCTGCCCCACGTCCCCTCCGGCGGCTACCACCTCTGGCTCCGCCTCCCCGACGCCCTGCCCGAGGCCGCCCTCCTCTCCGCCGCCCTGCGCGCCGGCGTCACCGCCGCCCCCGGCCGCCCCTACTTCTGCGCCGAACCCCCGGCCGGCCACATCCGGCTGAGTTTCGCGGGTGTGGCGGGGCCCACGGAGATCGCCGAGGGGGTCCGCAGGCTCCGGACCGCCGTGGACGAACTCCTTCCGTGACGCCGGGCGGGCCGGGCCGGCGCGCGCCCGCCCCGCCCCGGCCCGGAAAACCCGCCTGACACGCGTCCGCGGCTTTGGCATCCTCCGGCCATGACCGAGACCACCGCCGTCGCCCTCCACGGGGCGTACGAGATCTCCGCCGATCCCGCCCGGGTGGACGCCGCCCGCGTCCACCACTGGCTCTCCACCGACGCGTACTGGGCCCTCGGCCGACCTCGGGAGAAGCAGGACGCGGCCATCGCCGGCTCCCTCAACTTCGGCGCCTACCACCGCGACACCGGCGAGATCGCCGCCTACGCGCGCGTGGTCACCGACCACGCCACCTTCGCCTGGCTCTGCGACGTCTACGTCGACCGCCCGGCCCGCGGCACCGGCCTCGGCACCGCCCTCGTCACCGCCGTCCGCGACCACCTGGAGCCGTACGGGCTCCGCCGGATCATGCTCGCCACCGCCGACGCCCACGGCGTCTACGAGAAGGTCGGATTCGCGCCACTGCGGAATCCGGACATGTGGATGTCTCTCGGACAGGACTGAACCGGGGCCTCCCGGTCCCCCCGCCGCGCCCCTTGACCCGGGGCCCCACCGGCCTCACGATCGCGGCCATGGGTCTTCGGGTCACGCTCGTCGCGGCGGCGCGCAGTTCCTCCCTGCTCGCCGAGCGCTTCGACGACGACCGGCCGCTCGACGAGGCCGGCTGGTACGAGGTGCAGCAGGCCGCGCCCGCGCTCCTCCCGCTCGGCGCGGCCGAACTCCGCTACTGCTCCCCGACCCCGCGCAGCCGCGCCACCGGCACCGCCCTCGGCTACGCCCCGCTCGCCCAGCCCGCGCTGCGCGACTGCGACATGGGCCGCTGGCGCGGCCTCACCCTCGCCGAGGTCGCCGCCCTCGAACCGGCCGCCGTCGACGCCTGGCTCGCCGACGCCCGCTCCGCCCCGCACGGCGGCGAACCCCTCCTCGCCTTCATCTCCCGCATAGGGGGCTGGCTCGACACCCGCCCCGCCGACGACGCCACCGTCGTCGCCGTCGCCGAACCCTCCGTCGTCCGCGCCGCCCTCGTCTACGCCCTCCGGGCCGCCCCCGCCACCTACTGGAGCGTCGACGTCCGGCCCCTGTCGACCGTCACCCTCACCGGCCGCCCCGGCGCCTGGCACCTCCACCTGGAGGCCCCGGCCCTCCGCTGAGCCGCCGGACCCCGGCGCGGCGTCCCGGCCGGGACGGAGCGGCTAGCCTGGGGGCACGATGAACCGTTTGACCACGTCATGGGGCGACGTCACGCTCACCCGCCACCCCGAGGACCCGCGCGATCCGCTGCGCGCCTGGGACGCGGCCGACGAGTACCTGCTGAACCACCTGGCCGAGACCGGGACCGGCCTCTCCGGCACCGTCGCCGTCCTCGGCGACCGCTGGGGCGCCCTCGTCACCGCGCTCCACGCCGCCGGCGCCGGGCGGCTCGTCCAGATCTCCGACTCGTACCTCGGCCGCGAGGCCACCCGGACCAACCTGGCGCGGGCCGGGGCCGCCCCCGACGCCGTCCGGCTGCTCACCACCCAGGACCCGCCGCCCGCGCGGATCGACGTCCTCCTCGTCCGCGTCCCCAAGAGCCTCGCGCTCCTGGAGGACCAGCTGCACCGGCTCGCCCCCGCCGTCCACGCGGACACGGTGGTCGTCGGCACCGGCATGGTCAAGGAGATCCACACCTCCACCCTGACCCTCTTCGAGCGGATCCTCGGCCCCACCCGCACCTCCCTCGCGGTGAAGAAGGCCCGGCTGATCCACACCACCCCCGACCCGGCCGCCGCGCCCGGCCCGAACCCCTGGCCGTACCGGTACGCGCTCCCCGCCGACACGCCCGCGCCCGGCCTCGCCGGCCGCACGGTCGTCAACCAGGCGGGCGTCTTCTGCGCCGACCGCCTCGACATCGGCACCCGCTTTCTCCTCGGCCACCTGCCGCGCGGCCTCGGCCACGCGCGCGTGGCCGACCTCGGCTGCGGCAACGGCGTCGTCGGCCTCGCGGTCGCCCTCGCCGAACCCGGCGCCGAACTGCTCTTCACCGACGAGTCGTACCAGGCCGTCGCCTCCGCCGAGGAGAACTTCCGCACCCACGCGGGGGAGGACCGGAAGGCGGAGTTCACGGTCGGCGACGGGCTCGCGGACGTCCCCGCCGGCTCCCTCGACCTCGTCCTCAACAACCCGCCCTTCCACAGCCACCAGGCCACCACCGACCGCACCGCCCGCCGGATGTTCTCCGACGCGCGGCGCGCCCTGCGGCCCGGCGGCGAGCTGTGGGTCGTCGGCAACCGGCACCTCGGCTACCACGTGACCCTCCGCCGCATCTTCGGCGCCGGCGAACTCGTCGCGAGCGACCCGAAGTTCGTGGTGCTGCGGGCGGTCAAGCGCTGAGGCCCGGGGCCGGGCCCCGTCACTCCGGGAAGGCCAGGTCCAGGGCCCGGACGTGTTCCTCGCCCGTCGTGATGTCGAGGCTGACGATCCGGCCCCGGCGGAACCCGAACGCCACCGCCGCGACCGGCCTCCCGGCCAGGAACGTCACCAGCCCCACCGCGCCCTCCACCAGCGCGGGCCGGACCAGGGCCCCCGGCCGGGCGAACGCGGCCGCCGCGGCGGCCACGGCCGGGGCCCCGTGCACCGGTCCCCGTTCCGCGTACGCGACGGCCTCCGGGTCCAGCAGGGCGGCGAGCGCGGCGGCGTCACGCGCGCGTGCGGCGGCCCGGAAGGCGTCCACGAGCGCGTGACGCTCCGGCCCGTCCCCCTCCCCGCCCGTCCCGCCGCCCCGGCCCTCGTCCCGGCTTCCGTCTCCGCCTGTCTCCGCGCCCCCGCTCCCGCCCGCTCCGCCGCCCCGCAGCCGCGTCCGGGCCCGCCGCGCCCACCGGGCGGCCTCGGCGGCGGAACCGCCCATGATCCGGGCGGTCTCCCCGGCCGGCAGCCCGAAGACGTCGTGGAGGAGGTACGCGAGGCGTTCGCGCGCCCCGAGCCGGTCGAGCACGGCGAGGAAGCCCAGCAGGACGGCCTCCTCCAGGCCCTCCGGAACCGGAACCGGGGCCGGAACCGCCGTCGGAGCCGGAGCCGGAACCGCCGTCGGAACCGGCGCGGGGGCCGGCACCGCCGGCTCCCCCCTTCCCGCCTTCTCCCCCTTCTCCTCCTTCTCCGCCTTTTCCGCCGCCACGCGCGCGTGCCCCGGTCCGCCGCCGGCCCCGGCCCCCGCGCCGGTGAGGCACGCGCGGGCGACCAGGGCGGTCAGCCAGAGCCGGGCCACCGCCGGCGCGTCCGCGTCCAGACCGGCCCGGACCCGCGCGAGGACGGCCGCCGCCTCCCGTTCCGCCCCGGCGCCCAGGACCCGCAGGGCCACGCCCCGCAGCCGTTCCTCGTCGGCGTCGAACCGCGCGCCCAGCACGGTCACCACAGCGTCGTCGTCCATGGGTCTCACTTCCCGTCAGGTGCCTTCACCGGTCTGACGGGCCGGCCGCGGCCGTTGTGACGCCGGGCGGGCGCCCTGCCGGGGTCAGCCCTCCAGCGCCGCGAGCTCGCGGTCGGCGCGTTCGGTGACGAGGGCGAGGACGCGGCCGGCGGCGGCCAGGTCCTCGGCGGGGATCCCGCCCCAGACGCGGGCGGTGAGCGGGGCGACCTCGGCGGCGACGGCGGTGAGCAGCGCGCGCCCCGCCTCCGTGGGGACCAGGTGCGGGCCGTCCGCGACGAGCAGCTCCTTCGCCCGCAGGGCGTCGAGGGCGGCGCGGACGTCGGCGGGGTCGGCCTTGAGGGTGGCGCGGACCTGCGCGACCAGCTCGTCCGGGGTCCGGGGCGCGTCGGCGGTGACGGCGGCGCGCAGCGCGATCTGCTGCGGGAAGGTGACGCCGTGCCGGGCCAGGACGTGCTCCAGGACGCCCCGGGCCGCGTAGTGGGCCAGGCCGAGCAGGCGGGAGTCGGCGGCGGGCGCGGTGGTGGTCATGGTGTGTCCCCCTGAGTGGTTTCGTCGTCGAGAGCGGAATCGAGAGCGGAATCGGGTGCGGAATCGGGCGCGGAGGGAACGAGGGGTACGCCGAGCAGGGTCGTCAGCTCGTCGGTGAAGGCCCGCGTCCGCGGGGCCTCCAGGCCGCCCAGCGGCTCCAGGAGCTGCTGGAGCAGGTCCTGCACCACGTCGACGGCCCGCCGGGTGACGGCCAGGCCCTCCTCGGTGAGGGCGAGCTGCACGGCACGCGGGTCGCGAGGGTCGCGGGTGCGCTCGATCAGGCCGGCCGACTCCAGGGAGCGGGCCAGCTTCGACACGTACAGCGCCTCCAGGCCCGTGTGGTCCGCGAGCCGCCGCTGGCTGGGCGGTCGCTCACCGGCCCGCTGCATGCCGTGCAGCGAGGCGACCAGTGAGTACTGCGCGTGGGTGAGGCCCAGCGGGGCCACCGCGCGGTCGACCGCGACCCGCCACTTGTTGGCGAGCCGCCACACCAGAAAGCCGGGCGTGGGGCCCGGGGAACCCTTGCTCATGAGAAATACGGTACATGGCGACTATGTCCATGGCTACTGAATTCCGGCCCCGGCCGCCACCTCTCCTTGTGCGCCGCCCCGTCGCGCCCGGCACCCTGGGGGAAGAGGTCGGCGCCACGGCCGCGGGCGCGTCGTTGCATAAAACTGCGGCGCTGCGTATAGTCATGCCATCCATGAGGAGGGTTTCGATGACGGTACGAGCAGCAGTCGCGGGCGCGAGCGGATACGCGGGAGGGGAGCTCCTGCGCCTCCTCCTCGCCCACCCCCACGTCGAGATCGGCACGCTCACCGGCCACTCCAACGCCGGACAGAAGCTCGGCGGCCTCCAGCCCCACCTGCTGCCGCTCGCCGACCGCGTCCTCGCGCCCACCACCGCCGAGGAGCTCGCGGGCCACGACGTCGTCTTCCTCGCCCTCCCGCACGGCCAGTCCGCCGCCGTCGCCGAGCAGCTCGGGGACGACGTCCTCGTCGTCGACATGGGCGCCGACTTCCGGCTGAAGGACCCGGCCGACTGGGAGACGTACTACGGCTCCCCGCACGCCGGCACCTGGCCCTACGGCCTCCCCGAACTGCCGGGTGCCCGCGCCGCGCTGGAGGGGTCCAAGCGCATCGCGGTGCCCGGCTGCTACCCCACCGCCGTCTCGCTCGCCCTCTTCCCGGCGTACGCGGGCGGGCTCGCCGAGCCCGAGGCCGTGATCGTCGCCGCCTCCGGCACCTCCGGCGCCGGCAAGGCCCTCAAGCCGCACCTGCTCGGCAGCGAGGTCATGGGCAACATGACCCCGTACGGCGTCGGCGGCGTCCACCGGCACACCCCCGAGATGATCCAGAACCTCTCCGGCCCGGCCGGCGAGCGGGTCACCGTCTCCTTCACCCCCACCCTGGCGCCGATGCCCCGCGGCATCCTCGCCACCTGCACCGCCGCCGCGAAGCCCGGCACGACCGCCGAGGCCGTCCGCGCCGCCTACGAGAAGGCGTACGCGGACGAGCCCTTCGTCCACCTCCTCCCCGAGGGGCAGTGGCCCGCCACGGCGTCCGTCCACGGTTCCAACGCCGTTCACGTCCAGGTCGCGTACGACGCGAACGCGCACCGGATCATCGCGATCAGCGCCATCGACAACCTCGCCAAGGGCACCGCCGGCGGTGCGGTGCAGAGCATGAACATCGCCCTCGGCCTTCCCGAGGACACCGGACTCTCCACGATTGGAGTCGCTCCATGAGCGTCACCGCAGCGCAGGGATTCACGGCGGCGGGCATCGCCGCCGGGATCAAGCAGAACGGCAACCCGGACCTGGCCCTCGTGGTCAACACCGGGCCGCGCCGCGCCGCCGCGGGAGTCTTCACGTCCAACCGCGTCAAGGCCGCCCCGGTCGTCTGGTCCCAGCAGGTCCTCGCCGACGGCGAGCTGACCGCCGTGGTCCTCAACTCCGGCGGCGCCAACGCCTGCACCGGCCCGAAGGGCTTCCAGGACACCCACGCCACCGCCGAGAAGGTCGCCGAGGTCCTCAGCGCCCAGGGCACCGAGGTCGGCGCCGGCGAGGTCGCCGTCGCCTCCACCGGCCTCATCGGCGTCCTCCTCCCCATGGACAAGCTCCTCCCCGGCGTGGAGAAGGCCGCCGCCGAACTCTCCGCGCACGGCGGCGAGAAGGCCGCCATCGCCATCAAGACCACCGACACCGTCCACAAGACGGCCGTCGTCTCGAAGGACGGCTGGACGGTCGGCGGCATGGCGAAGGGCGCGGGCATGCTCGCCCCCGGCCTCGCCACCATGCTCGTCGTCCTCACCACCGACGCCGACGTCGACGCCCGGGGCCTCGACGCCGCCCTGCGGACCGCCACCCGGCTGACCTTCGACCGGGTCGACTCCGACGGCTGCATGTCCACCAACGACACCGTCCTCCTCCTCGCCTCCGGCGCCTCCGGCACCACCCCCGCCCAGGACGACTTCGCCGAGGCCGTCCGGGAGGTCTGCGCCGACCTCGCCCGCCAGCTCATCGGCGACGCCGAGGGCGCCAGCAAGGACATCCGCATCGAGGTGATCAACGCGGCCACCGAGGACGACGCCGTCGAGGTCGGCCGCTCCATCGCCCGCAACAACCTCCTCAAGTGCGCCATCCACGGCGAGGACCCCAACTGGGGCCGGGTGCTCTCCGCCATCGGCACCACCTCCGCCGCCTTCGAGCCCGACGAGCTGAACGTCGCCATCAACGGCGTCTGGGTCTGCAAGAACGGCTCCGTCGGCGAGGACCGCGACCTCGTCGACATGCGCTACCGGGAGGTCGTCATCACCGCCGACCTCGCCGCCGGCTCCGAGTCCGCCGTGATCTGGGCCAACGACCTGACCGCCGACTACGTCCACGAGAACAGCGCGTACTCGTCATGACCAACGCCACGCGGAAGCACACCGCCCTCCCGAAGGCCCAGACGTTGATCGAGGCGCTGCCCTGGCTCACCCGCCACCACGGCAAGACCGTCGTCATCAAGTTCGGCGGCAACGCCATGATCGACGACGAGCTGAAGGCCGCCTTCGCCCAGGACGTCGTCTTCCTGCGCCACGCCGGCCTCAAGCCGGTCGTCGTGCACGGCGGCGGCCCGCAGATCAGCGCCGCCCTCGACCGGCACGGCATCGTCAGCGAGTTCAAGGCCGGCCTCAGGGTCACCACCGAGGACGCCATGGACGTCGTGCGGATGGTGCTCGCCGGCCAGGTCCAGCGCGAGCTCGTCGGGCTGCTCAACCAGCACGGCCCGCTCGCCGTCGGCCTCACCGGCGAGGACGCCCACACCATCACCGCCACCAAGCACCTGCCGGAGATCGCCGGCGAACGGGTCGACATCGGCCGCGTCGGCGAGATCACCGCCATCGACACCGGCGCCATCCAGGCGCTCCTGGAGGACGGCCGCATCCCGGTCGTCTCCTCCATCGCCCGATCCCAGGACGACGGACATGTCTACAACGTCAATGCTGATACGGCGGCTGCGGCACTCGCTGCGGCGCTGGGCGCCGAGACCCTGATGGTCCTGACCGACGTCGAGGGCCTCTACGAGGACTGGCCGAACAGCGACGAGGTCATCAGCCGGCTCACCGCGAGCGAGCTGGAGAAGCTGCTGCCCGAGCTCTCCAGCGGCATGGTCCCCAAGATGGAGGGCTGTCTGCACGCCGTCCGCAACGGCGTCACCACCGCCCGCGTCATCGACGGGCGCGTCCAGCACTCCATCCTGCTGGAGATCTTCACCGACGAGGGCATCGGCACGATGGTCGTGCCGGACGGACAGGGGGAAGCGTGAGCGGCAACGAGGACCTGACCCTGCGGTGGCAGGGCTCCCTCATGGACAACTACGGCACCCCCCGGCTGCCGCTCGTCCGCGGCGAGGGCGCCCGGCTGTGGGACGCCGACGGCAAGGAGTACCTGGACTTCGTCGGCGGCATCGCGGTCAACGCCCTCGGCCACGCCCACCCGGCGGTCGTCGAGGCCGTCACCCGCCAGGTCCGGAGCCTCGGCCACGTCTCCAACCTCTTCGTCGCCGAACCGCCCGTCGCCCTCGCCGAGAAGCTCCTGACGCTCTTCGGCCGCCCCGGCCGGGTCTTCTTCTGCAACTCCGGCGCCGAGGCCAACGAGGCCGCGTTCAAGATCGGCCGGCTCACCGGCCGCACCCACATGGTCGCCACCGACGGCGGCTTCCACGGCCGCACCATGGGCTCCCTCGCCCTCACCGGCCAGCCCGGCAAGCAGGCCCCGTTCCTGCCGCTGCCCGGTGACGTCACCCACGTCCCGTACGGCGACGCCGAGGCGCTGCGGGCCGCCGTCACCGAGGAGACGGCCTTCGTGATCATCGAGCCGATCCAGGGCGAGAACGGCGTCGTCGTCCCGCCGCCCGGCTACCTCAAGGCCGCCCGCGAGATCACCCGCGCCACCGGCACCCTCCTCGTCCTCGACGAGGTGCAGACCGGCATCGGCCGCTGCGGCCACTGGTTCGAGCACCAGGCCCACGAGGGCGTCGACCCCGACGTCGTCACCCTCGCCAAGGGCCTCGGCGGCGGTCTGCCGCTCGGCGCCACCGTCGCCTTCGGCGAAGCCGCCGACCTCTTCGCCCCCGGCCACCACGGCACCACCTTCGGCGGCAACCCGATCGCCTGCGCCGCCGGACTCGCCGTCCTGGACACCCTCGGCGCCGACGCCGGCCTCGACCACGTCAAGGCCGTCGGCGAGCGGCTGCGCTCCGGAATCGAGGCCATCGGCCACCCGCTGGTCTCCCACGTCCGTGGCGCGGGCCTCCTGCTGGGTATCGTGCTCACCGAGCCCCTCGCGCCCCAGGTGCAGCAGGCGGCTCAGGACGCCGGCCTCCTGGTGAACGCGCCCGCCCCCGACGTCGTACGGATCATGCCCCCGCTGGTCCTCGCCGACGCCGAGGCGGACGCCTTCCTCCGGGCGCTCCCGGCGGTCCTGCACACGGTGCACGAGGCGAACGGGCAAGGACGAACCGGAGAATGAGGCGACGATGACCGACGCGCAGGGGAACGAGCACGGAGGGCCGTCGGTCCCGCAGACCCGCACCGCACGCCACCGCAGGATCGTCGACATCCTCAACCGGCAGCCGGTGCGGTCGCAGAGCCAGCTCGCCAAGCTCCTCGCGGACGACGGGCTGAGCGTCACCCAGGCGACGCTCTCCCGCGACCTCGACGAGCTCGGCGCGGTGAAGATCCGCAACACCGGCGGCGAGCTGATCTACGCGGTCCCCAGCGAGGGCGGCTTCCGCACCCCGCAGGCCCCGCTCGGCGAGTCCGCCAAGGAGGAGCGCATGCGCCGTCTCTCCGGCGAACTCCTCATCTCCGCCGAGGCGTCGGCCAACCTGGTGGTGCTGCGGACCCCGCCGGGCGCCGCCCAGTTCCTCGCGTCGGCCATCGACCAGGCCGAGCTCCACGCCATCCTCGGCACCATCGCGGGCGACGACACCCTGCTGCTCATCTCCCGCGACCCGGTCGGCGGCCAGGCCCTCGCCGACCACCTGCTGCGCCTGGCGCAGAAGGGAAACTGAGCACAGGTCAGCACCGGCCAGTACCGGTCAGTACCGCAGGATCGCCGTCGGCCCCCGCCGGGTGCCGACGGCGATGTGCGGCCGCCTCTCCGGATCCGCCCAGGCGAGGATCGCCCGCATGGCGTCCGCCGGGACGGAGACGCAACCGGCCGTCGCCCCGCGCCCGTTCACGTGCAGGAAGATCCCGGCGCCGCGCATCCGCACCGGGCGGGCGTAGTTGAAGCCGATGACGAGCGCGTGCGCGTACTGCGTGCCGTACGCGACGAGGTGTTCGGCCTCCGCGGCGCGGCAGTCCGCCGGCAGCCCCTCGACCCAGCGGTTGTAGGCGCGCGAGTCGTTGTCCTGGCACCACCACGAGTCCTCGGTCGCCCGCGCGTACCGGTAGCGGGTGCCGGCCGGGGCGGGCCGGACGCCGAAGGCGTACGGCAGGTCGTACAGGCCCGTCGGCGTGGTGTTCGTGCCCTGGCGCCGGGTGGCGCCCTCGGCCAGCCCGTTCGCCCCGAAGCGGGCCGGCGCCGAACCCGCCCGCACCCACCGCCCGCCCCGCCGGTCCCACCAGGTCACGGTCCCGCTGGTGGCGGAGGCGTCGGCGGCCACGGCGGTGATCAGCTGCGAACCGCCACCGGTGTCCGCCATCCGCGCGGGCAGCGGCGCCGGCGGGGGAGCCGCCGGGGAAGCCGGCGCGGACGCGAGGGAGCACAGCACGGCGCCGAGCGCGAGAAGGGTACGCATGGCGGCGACGCTAGGCCGCCCCCGCACCCCCTGCCACGCCACTGGCCCGAGTGGGGGAGCGGCGGCGAGGCTCAGTTCGCCGAGGTCGACGAGGCCGCCCCTGCGCCCTCCGGGCAAGAGGCCCGCAGGGCGCGCCTCGCCTCCCGTGCGACGGCGGGTTCGGGGTCGTCGAGCAGCGCCTTCGTCCGGGCCGGGTCCACCGCGCCGAGCAGCCGCAGCCCGGCGACCGCCGAGGCCCGCACCCGCCCGTTCCGGTGCGCCGTCAGCTCCCGGAGCAGCGGCGCGTCCAGGCTCCGGGTGCCGCACTCGCCGAGCCCGAGCGGTGCCCGGTCCGGCACGTCCGCGCCGGTGCAGGCGGCCCGGTACGCGGCCGCCGGATCGCCCCCGCCCTGCCGCAGCACCCACCGGGCGCAGGCCCGGGTCCGCCCCGACCGGTCGTAGAGGTACGGCTCGGCCTCGGCGTGCCGCCCCGCCCCGCGCAGCGCGGTCACCCCGGCCGCCCGCACCCGTCCGAAGCGGGCGCCCAGCAGGACGGGCAGGGTCGCGTCCGGCTCGCCGGCGGCCACCGCCGCCGAGGCGGCCCGCTCCTGCACCACGGGGTCGTGGTCGCCCGCGGCCACCAGGGCCAGGCCGAGCCCGTCGTACAGCCCCCGGTCGAGGACGGCGGTCAGCGCGGCCCGCCGGGCGGCGGCGTCCCGGCAGCCGAGGAGCAGCGCGGTCGCCGTCCCGGCGGGGCCGTCCCGCAGCAGCCCGTCCAGCAGCTCCGCCGCGGCCCCGCCCCGCAGCCGGACGGCGAGCCGCAGGATCACCGGCGCGGTGACGGAGAGCGTCCCGTACGAGGCGCCGGGCAGCGCCTCCCGCAACAGCGCCAGGGCACGCGCGCGTACGGGCTCCGCCCAGTCCGCGGCCCGCACCGCGACCAGCGGCAGCAGCTCCGGCCGCCCCGCCGCGTACGCCAGCGCCGCCTCGCGGATCCGTCCGTCCGGGTCGCACAGGGCGAGCGCGAGCCGGGCCTCGGACGGCGTCTTCCGCACCCGGTCGGCGGCCAGGTCCCACATCCCCCGCCACCCGGGCCCCCGGGCACCGGTGAGCCACCCGTGGGACGGCCGGAGCTCCCCGTGGACCACCGCCCGGCGGACGTCCTCGTCCAGATCGGCCCATGCCTTCGGCCGCGTCGCGTCCAGCACCCGGTGCGGGGGGAGCCCCCGCCCGAGCCGCCGCACCGCCGCCTTCCTCGCCTCCGCCTCGTCCCTCACGCGGGGAGGGTAGGCGCCGCCCGCCGGCCGCCGCCCGGATTTTTCCCGGCGGCGGCCCCGGGGGCGTCACGCGCCGCGTGCCGCGCGGTTGCGCCGTCTCGTCTCGGCCCGCCAGGCGGCGATCCGTTCCTCGTCCCGGGCGGCGAGGGCGCGGATCGCGGCCGCGTGCGGGCCCCGGGCGGCCGTGCGGTCCCACAGCAACCGCTGGGCCTCCCGGCGGGCGGAGGCGCGGACCTCCGGCTGGGGGTCGTCCAGCAGGCGCAGGGCGTTGAGGAGGGTCTCGGGGGTGGCGCGGCGGAGGAGGAGTTCCATGGCGAGGGCCCGCCGCGCGGGCGGTTCGCCGGGGGCGGTGAAGGCGAGCAGACGTTCCGTGGGGGCCTCGCCGGCGGCGTACCGGAGCGCGTGGCGCGCCGCGCGGACGACCTCCGGCGCCGGGTCGGCGAGGTGCGGCAGGGCCTCGTCCCAGCCGAGGCCGTGGCGGTGCGAGAGGAGGACCAGGGCCCGGGCCCGCACGCGCGCGTGCCGGTGGCCGAGCAGTCCGCGCAGGGCCTCGGGGTCGTCCCGCAGGGCGCGCAGGACGACCGCTCCGACGCGGGGGTCGGGGTCGTCGGCGTACGGCGGGAGCCCGGCGTCCGGCAGGGCGCCGAGGAGCCGCAGGCCGGCGAGCGCCCGGGCCCGTACGGCGCCGTCGGCGTGCCGGGTGAGCGTCCGGAGCAGCGGGGCGTCCCCGGGGGCGCGTTCCTCCGCGAGCGCGCTGACCGCCGGGGGCGTGACGGCCGCCGGGTCGGCGCAGACCGCGCGGAGGCGGGCGCGCGGGTCGCCGCCGGCCGCGCGCAGTGCCCGGCGGGCGAGTCCGCGCACCCAGGGGGAGGGGTCCGTCAGGTGCGGTACGAGGCCGTCGGCCCGTCCGGCCGCCCGCAGCCGGGCCACGGCCGTGCCGCGGACGACGCCGTCGGACGCGGACAGCAGGGGGGCCAGGGCCGCGTCGGCGCCGGGCAGGTCCGGCAGCACGCGCGCGGCGAGCCGCCGGACGCGCCGGTCGTGGTGGCGGACGGCGACCCCGGCCAGGTCCTCGGGGGAGAGCAGGCCGGCGGCCAGGGCGTACCGGAGGGAGGCGACCCGCACCTCGGACACCTCGCACCCGTCCAAGAAGCCGAGGAACGCCCGCCGCGCCGCCGGTCCCCGGCCCAGGCCGAGCGCGGCACGGACTGCCGCGAGCCGTTCGGCGTCGTACCGGCCCGGCCGGGCGGTCAGGGCCGACCCGTACAGCGCGTCCGCGTCCAGCAGGCCCGCCTCCGCGCCGGCCCTGCTCCCCGCCGACCGGGTCTCCTCCCGCTCGCCCGCCAGGAGTTCCGCCACCGCCCGCTCCGGCGCGCCCCCGGTCCGGGCGAGCACCGCGTCCCGGGCCCAGCGGCCGTGCGGCCACGTCTCCGTGAGGAGCGCGAGCGCGGCGAGGGACCGCGCGGTGCCGTCGTCCGCCGCGTCGAGGGCCGGTGCGAAGGAGGCGCGGGCCCGTCGCCGCACCGCCTCGTCGGGGTCCGCGCAGCGCAGCAGGAGCAGCGGGAGCGGTGCCCGCGGACCCGCCGCGTCCAGCGCCGCCGCCCGTACCCGCTCGTCGGCGTGGCACAGGCCCAGCGCGAGTTCGGCGGGGGTGGGGGGCCGTCCCCAGGACGGTCCGGCCTCCCCGTCCGCCTCCGCGCCGGCCTCGCGCCAGTACGGGGCCGTGTCCCAGTCGGCGTACTCGCGTTGATCGAACCAGTGGGCGCCGACCCGGACGCGGAGGACGTGCTTCCGGCCGGCGGTCCGGGGCTCCGTGCCGAGGCGGACGTCCCGGTCGAGACGGACCCAGTCCTCCGCCGTCCCGGCGCCCGCCGCCGAGGCCGGGCTCCTGCCGCGCAGAAGCCGCTCGCCCCGGCCGAGACGGTGTGTGGGGCCCAGTCGCGCGCTCGTCATGCGGCGGACTGTATCCCGGGCCCACCGCCTCCACCTGGGGTTTTCCGGGCCGGAACGAGGCCGATTGACGAATCATGCGGAGTTCTGCATACTCATGCATCACGGTTCCGGTACATCGAGGCGAGGAGCAACCAGAAGTGAGCAGCAACAACGGTGACGTCCGGCTCTGGGGCGGCCGCTTCGCCGACGGTCCGGCCGAGGCCCTCGCGAAGCTCTCCGCCTCGGTCCACTTTGACTGGCGCCTCGCGCCGTACGACATCGCCGGATCCCGGGCCCACGCGCGCGTGCTCCACAAGGCCGGGCTGCTCACCGAGGACGAGCTGACCCGCATGCTGGCGGGCCTGGACCAGCTGGAGGCGGACGTCGCCGACGGCTCCTTCACCGGCACCATCGCCGACGAGGACGTCCACACCGCCCTGGAGCGGGGCCTCCTGGAGCGGCTCGGCGCCGAGCTCGGCGGCAAGCTGCGGGCCGGCCGCTCCCGCAACGACCAGGTCGCCACCCTCTTCCGGATGTACCTCCGGGACCACGCCCGGATCATCGGCGGGCTGATCGCCGACCTCCAGGACGCGCTCGTCGGCCTCGCCGAGGCGCACCCGGACGTCGCCATGCCGGGCCGGACCCACCTCCAGCACGCCCAGCCGGTGCTCTTCGCCCACCACGTGCTCGCCCACGTCCAGTCGCTCTCCCGGGACGCCGAGCGGCTGCGCCAGTGGGACACCCGGACGGCGGTCTCCCCGTACGGCTCCGGCGCCCTCGCCGGCTCCTCCCTCGGGCTCGACCCGGAGGCGGTCGCCAAGGACCTCGGCTTCGAGCGCGGCTCGGCCGGCAACTCGATCGACGGCACGGCCTCCCGCGACTTCGTCGCCGAGTTCGCCTTCATCACCGCGATGATCGGGGTGAACCTCTCCCGGATCGCCGAGGAGATCATCATCTGGAACACGAAGGAGTTCTCCTTCGTCACCCTCCACGACGCTTTCTCCACCGGCTCGTCGATCATGCCGCAGAAGAAGAACCCGGACATCGCCGAGCTCGCCCGGGGCAAGTCCGGCCGCCTCATCGGCAACCTGTCCGGCCTGATGGCCACCCTCAAGGCGCTGCCGCTCGCCTACAACCGCGACCTCCAGGAGGACAAGGAGCCGGTCTTCGACTCCTGCGACCAGCTGGAGGTCCTGCTCCCCGCCTTCACCGGCATGATGGCCACGCTCACCGTCAACCGGGAGCGCATGGAGGAGCTGGCCCCGGCCGGCTTCTCGCTCGCCACCGACATCGCCGAGTGGCTGGTCAGGCAGGGCGTGCCGTTCCGGGTCGCCCACGAGGTGGCCGGCGAGTGCGTGAAGGTCGCCGAGTCCGAGGGCAAGGAGCTGGACGAGCTGACGGACGAGCAGTTCGCCAAGATCTCCGAGCACCTGACCCCCGAGGTCCGCACCGTCCTCGACGTCCCCGGCGCCCTCGCCTCCCGCAGCGGCCGCGGCGGCACCGCCCCCTCCGCCGTCGCCACCCAGCTCGTCGAGGTCAAGGCCGACCTGGTCATCCAGCACGCCTGGGCCGACGCCAAGAAGTAGCCCCCAGCGGGTCCGGAGCGCCGCCGCCCGTGCCCGGAGCGGCGGCGCGACGCGGACCGCCGCGTTCAGGCGTTCAGGCGTTCCGCGGGTGGAGGTCGAGCGCGAGGTGCGGGGCGAGCGCGCGCAGGAAGTCCGGCGCGTCGAAGATCTCGCCGGCGGAGGCGACGCCGACGGTCCTGGTGCGGCGGGTCAGGACGCGTTCGAGGGCCTCGACGACCAGGGGCGCGGTGACGGCGTAGATGTCCCGGCCGCCGGCCGTGGCCCGGCGTTCGACCCCGGCCGAGCGCACCACGGCGTCGACCAGGAAGGTCTGGTCGGAGCGGCCGTTCGGGCCGGTGGCGGTCGGGGGCGGTGTGTGGGGCGCGGCGACGTCGCGGACCGCTTCGACGGTCATGTAGGTGGTCACGTCCGGGACGGACAGGTGCTGGGGGACGGTCACGGCGTCCGCCATCGTGAACTCCCCGACCACCTCCCGGGCTCCGACGGGCTGCGGGAAGGTCCACTCCAGGGTCGGCGCGGCATCGGTGCGCCGCTCCCACCGTCCGCCCCGGTAGCGCAGGCGGGCGCCGCCGCGCCGCTCGCGGGAGACGGCACCGGACGAGCGGGTGCCCGCGGTGGGGTGCCAGCTGCTGAGCGCATAGGCGATGTGGGCCTCGTCGGCCCGTGCCCAGTCGCCCATCGCCGCGGTGACCAGCAGGTCGCCGAGACCGCCGAAGAAGGCCATGGCCGGGACGATCACCGCCCCCGTCTCCCGGGCCCGCTCGCGGTAGTGGGCGAAGGTGTCGAGGTTCGCCTCGAGTTCGGCGGCCACGTCCAGGTAGGGGATCCTCGCGCGGAGCGCGGCCTCGATCACGGGGCCGGTGGTCGCCGCGAAGGGGCCGGCGCAGTTGACGACCGCCACGGTTCCCGCCACGGCCCGGTCCAGCGAGTCCGCGTCGTCGACCGACGCCACCCGGGCCTCGGACCCGAGCTCGCCGGCCAGCTTCCGCACGGCCTGCGCGTCGCGGCCGGACGGCACCGGGAGGAACCCCCGCGCGGCCAGCTCCGCGACCACGAACCGCCCGGTGTGACCGTACGCGCCGAACACCGCCACCCGCTGCCGACCAGATCCCATGAGACCGCTCCCGTGTACGTGACCGCCGCCGCGCCGTCGATCCGCCGCGGCCTGACCCCCTCATCCTGGCCGCGGGAGACCACCGCGTCCTAGCGTCGGAAACGACACGGCCCATACAGTTTCGGACGTGCCCTCCGTCGCGCTGGCCGTCACCGACGGCATGCTCTCCTACGAACTGTCCGTGGCCGTCGAGATCTTCGGAACCGACCTGACCCACATCGTGGACCCCTGGTACGACTTCTCCCTCTGCGGGAACGGCCCGGTGCGCGTCGGCCGCTTCCGCCTCGAACCCGACCACGGGCTCGACCGGCTGGCGCACGCGGACACGGTGATCGTGCCCGGCTGGGCCGACACCGACCGCGAACCGCCCGCCGAACTGGTCGAGGCGGTGCGCGCCGCCCACGCGGCCGGCGCCAGGGTCGCCTCCTTGTGCACCGGGGCCTTCGTCCTGGGCGCGGCCGGACTGCTCGACGGAAGGCGCGCCACCACGCACTGGGCCCACGCCGGGGAACTGGCGCGGCGCCACCCCGCGGCCACCGTCGACCCGGACGTCCTCTACGTCGACGAGGGCGACGTCCTCACCTCCGCGGGCAAGGCCGCCGCCATGGACCTGTGCCTGCACCTGGTCCGCCTCGACCACGGCTCGGCCGACGCCAACAAGATCGCCCGCCGTCTGGTCGTCCCGCCCCACCGCGACGGCGGCCAGGCCCAGTTCATCTCCACCCCCCTGCCCGCCCCGGGCCACCACCCCCTGGCGGACCTCTTCCCCTGGGCGCTGGAACGACTGGACCGGCCCCTCACCGTGGAGGACATGGCCCGCCGGGCCCGGATGAGCTCACGCCACCTCGCCCGCCACTTCAAGCACCTCACCGGCACCACGCCGCTGCACTGGCTCCACACCCAGCGCGTCCGCCGCGCCCAGGAACTCCTGGAGACCACCGACGCCACCGTCGACGCGATCGCCGCGGCCACCGGCATGGGCACCGCCACCACCCTGCGCCGCCACTTCCACCGCAGCGTCGGCGTCCCGCCCGACGCCTACCGCCGCACCTTCCGTCCCTGAGCCGCCGGCACCGTCCTCCACGCCGGCCGGCAGCGGCGGCTCCGTCCCGGCCGCACCCTTCCGCCCGCCCCTCCGGTGAGGCATCGGAATTTCTCTTGAGACAATGATGTCTCATGCGGTGTATGGTTGTCTCATGTCAGTCGATCGCACCCAGGTGCTCCACGCCGCCGCCGCCCTGCTCTCCCGCAAGGCGACCGCCACCATGGACGAGGTCGCGCGGGCCGCGGGGATCGGCCGGGCCACCCTGCACCGGCACTTCTCCGGGCGGGACGCGCTCGTACGGGCGCTGGAGCAGATGTGCATCGAGGAGACCGAGGCGGCCCTGGAGGGGGCCCGGATCGAGGAGGGGCCCGCCGACGAGGCGGTCCGCAGGCTCGTCGCCGCCTCCCAGCCGGTCGCCCCGCTCCTCTCCTTCCTCGTCACCGAGAACCAGCTCTTCGAGGGCGAGGGACAGAACGAGGGCTGGGCCCGCCTCGACGCCCGCCTCGTCGCGCTCTTCCGGCGCGGCCAGGAGGAGGGCACCTTCCGGATCGACCTGACCCCCGCCTGGCTGTGCGAGGCCCTCTACGGGCTGATCAGCTCGGCGGCCTGGGCCGTCGCCGACGGCCGGGTCGCCGCCAACGACTTTTCTCACATGATCGCCGAGCTGCTGCTCGGCGGAGCGCGCAGGAGCGTGGAGAAGTGATCACCGAAACCGTCCGCCACGACCGGGGCAACGGAGAGAGCCATACCGAGGGCGTGCGCCGTCCCGGCCGGTGGCTCGCCCTCGCCGCACTCGTCCTGGCCGTGCTGCTGGTGGCCGTGGACGCCACCGTGCTCGGCCTGGCGACCCCGTTCCTCTCTGAGGACCTGAAGCCGAGCGGCACCCAGCTGCTCTGGATCGGCGACGTCTACTCCTTCGTCATCGCCGGCCTGCTGGTCTCCATGGGCAGCCTCGGCGACCGCATCGGCCGCAAGCGGCTGCTGCTCGTCGGCGCCGCCGCGTTCGGCGCCGTCTCGGTCCTCAACGCCTACGCGACCAGCCCCGAGATGATGATCGCCGCCCGCGCGCTCCTCGGCGTCGCCGGCGCGACCCTGATGCCCTCCACCCTGGCGCTCATCCGGAACCTCTTCCACGACCCCCGCGAGCGCAGCCTCGCCATCGGCGTCTGGGGCGCCATGGCCTCGGCCGGCGCCGCCGTCGGCCCGGTCGTCGGAGGCTTCCTCCTGGAGCACTTCTGGTGGGGCTCGGTCTTCCTCATCAACCTGCCCGTCATGGCCGTCCTGGTCGTCATCGGCGCCAAGCTGATCCCCGAGTCGAAGAACCCGAACCCCGGCCCCTGGGACCTGCCCAGCGTCGGCCTCTCCCTCGTCGGCATGATCGGCGTCGTCTACGCGATCAAGGAACTGGCCTCGCACGGCCCCACCCTCGACGTGGCCGTCGCCGCGCTCGCCGGCGCCGGCGGCCTCACCTGGTTCGTCCGCCGCCAGCTCACCCTGCCGGCCCCGCTCCTGGACATGCGCCTCTTCCGCCACCGCGGCTTCTCCGGCGCCGTCCTCGCCGACCTGCTGACCATCCTCGGCCTCGCCGGCCTGGTCTTCTTCCTGTCCCAGTTCTTCCAGCTGGTCCAGGGCCGCGCCCCGCTGGAGGCCGGCCTCGCCGAACTGCCCGCCGCCGTCGGCTCGGTGACGGCCGGTCTGCTCGCCGGCCGGGTCGCCCGCCGGTTCTCGGTCCGCTCGGTCGTCGCCGGCGGCCTCGCCGCCATCGGCCTCGCCCTCGCGGTCCTGACCGCCATCGGCCGGACCACCGGCTACCCGGTGCTCGGCGCGACCCTGCTCGTCGTCGGCGTCGGCGCGGGCCTCGCCTTCACCGTCACCGCCGACGTGATCCTCTCCAGCGTCCCCAAGGAGCAGGCCGGAGCCGCGTCCGCCGTCTCCGAGACGGCGTACGAGCTCGGCGCCGCCCTCGGCATCGCCGTCCTCGGCTCCATCGTGACCGGCGTCTACCGGGGCTTCGCCACCCCGGCCGGCGTCCCCTCGGACGTCGCCGCGGCCGCCCACGACTCGCTCGGCGGCGCCGTCGAGGCGTCCGCGGCCCTCGACCCGGCCCGGGCGGGCGCGCTGGTCTCGGCCGCCCAGGACGCGTTCGTCGACGGCCTGCGGATCGCCGCCGGCGTCGGCGCGGCCGTCCTCCTCGCCACCGCCGCGGCCGCCTGGTTCCTCCTCAGGGACCAGAAGCTCGGCGAGGGCGCCGAGCACTGACCCGCCCCACGCGCGAGGGCGCCCCCGGAACCGTTCCGGGGGCGCCCTCGCGCGTACCGAGCCGCAGGGTCACGCGGCTTCCTTCGCCTTCGTGGCGTACATGTCCACGTACTCCTGGCCCGACAGCCGCATGACCTCCGCCATCACCGAGTCCGTCACCGCCCGCAGGACGTACCGGTCGCGGTCCATGCCCTCGTACCGGGAGAACTCCAGCGGCTCGCCGAAGCGGATCGTCACCTGCGCCGGGCGCGGGAAGCCCGCGCCGCTCGGCTGCACCTTGTCCGTGCCGATCACCGCGAACGGCACCACCGGCGCGCCGGTCATCAGCGTCAGCCGGGCCACGCCCGTACGGCCCCGGTAGAGCCGGCCGTCGGGGGAGCGGGTGCCCTCCGGGTAGATCGAGAAGATCTTCCCCTCCTCCAGCACCCGGCGGCCCGTCATCAGCGCCGCCACGCCGCCCCGGCCGCCGTCCCGGTCCACCGGGATCATGCCGACGCTGGTGAAGAACCAGGCCATCAGCCGGCCCTTGAGCCCCGTGCCCTTCACATACTCGTCCTTGCCGATGAAGAAGACCTGGCGGTCCAGGCAGATCGGCATGATCATCGAGTCGATGAAGGTGAGGTGGTTGCCCGCGAGGATCACCGGCCCGGTCCCGGGGACGTTCTCGGCGCCCTCGACGCGGGGGCGGAACATCAGACGCAGGATCGGACCGAGGGTGGCCTTGACGATCGCGTGACGGGACAACGGTTCCTCCGGTGTCGGGCGGGCGGCTCCGGAGAGCCGACGGTGCAGCACGGGACGATACTCGCGGGTCACCGCCGACCGCACATCGGGTTCACCGAACGGATACGCGGTGTTGACGCGTGTTTCCGCCGTGTTCCGCCCGGGTCTGCCGTCCGTAGGGGATCCCGGCCTAGCGTCGGCCCCACCCCACGACAGGTGCGGGACATCACACAGGAGGAACTCCATGACCCAGGGCGCACCCCGGACCCCGGCCCGCCGCACGGTGCTCGGAGCGGCCGGCGCCGCCGCGTTCGGCGCCACCGCCGGACTCGCCGCCGGTACGGGCACCGCGCGGGCCGCCGAGACCGGCCGCCCGCAGGACCGGGGCCACGGGCGCGGCCACCGCTCGCTCCCCGTCCCCACCGTCATCGCCCACCGCGGCGCCAGCGGCTACCGCCCCGAGCACACCCTCGGCTCCTACCGGCACGCCCTGGACCTCGGCGCCCACGTCATCGAGCAGGACCTCGTCCCCACCAAGGACGGGCACCTGGTCTGCCGCCACGAGAACGACATCACCGGCACCACCGACGTCGCCGACCACCCCGAGTTCGCCTCCCGGAAGACCACCAAGACGGTCGACGGCACCTCGCTCACCGGCTGGTTCACCGAGGACTTCACCCTCGCCGAGCTGAAGACGCTGCGGGCCAAGGAGCGCATCCCCGGCACCCGCCAGGAGAACACCCTGTACGACGGCCGCTGGACCGTCCCCACCTTCGAGGAGGTCCTGCGCTGGGCCGACGAGGAGGGCCGCCGCCGGGGCCGCGAGATCTGGCTCCACGTCGAGACCAAGCACCCCTCGTACTTCCGCTCGATCGGCCTCGGCCTGGAGGAGCGCCTGGCGAAGCTGCTCCGCCGCTACGGCCGCCACCGCGCCGACTCCCCGACCTTCCTCCAGTCCTTCGAGCCGAGCAGCATGCAGCGGATGGCGAAGCTCGTCTCCACGCCCCGCGTCGTCCTGCTCTGGACCGCCGACGACCGCCCGTGGGACTTCCGGGAGGCCGGCGACCCGCGCACCGTCGCCGACCTGGTCACGCCCGAGGGCCTCGCCTGGATCGCCTCCTACGCCCAGGGCATCGGCCCGCTCCTGGACCTGGTCATCCCCAAGGACGCCGCCGGCCGGCTGGGCACCCCCACCACCCTGGTGCGGGACGCGCACGCGGCGGGCCTGATCCTCCACCCGTACACCCAGCGCAACGAGAACGCCTTCCTGCCCGCCGACTTCCGCAGGGGCACCGACCCGGCCGCCTACGGCGACGCCTTCGGCGCGCTGAAGCGGTACTTCGCGACCGGCATCGACGGCATCTTCTCCGACAACCCGGACACGGCCCTGCTGGCCGCCGCGGACTTCACGGACCCCGGCGCCCGCTGACGCGTGCCACCCGGTCGGCGCCGTACGCCGACCGGGTGGTTCCCCGCCGGCGGCGCAACCGCGCCCCCGCACCGCCGCATCGTCGCGGGCATGACCTCCCCGGAAACCCTCCCCGCCGCCCCGGAGACCCTCCTCGCCGCCCTCACCCCGCTGCTCGCCGCCGAGTCGCGGGCCGAGGCCGCGGCCGCCGGGGTCGAGCCCGGCGACCTCGAACAGGCCGTCTGGCTCCGGCTCCTGGAACGGCTCAGCGCCGACGACGCCCCCGAGCGCCCCGCCGACTGGCTCCGCCGGGCCGTCCGCGCCGAGGCCCGCCGGGCCCGCCGCACCAGCGGCCGCGAACGCCCGTACCACGACGGGGAGACCCGCCCCGAGACGTACGGCCCCGGTCCCGAGGGCTCCGCCCTCACCGCCGAGCGCCGCCGCGTCCTCCGCGCCGCCGTCACCCGGACGCCCGGCCGCTGCCCCCGCCTCCTGAACGCGATGCTCGACCCGGAGGACCCCACCTACCGGGAAATCGCAGGAACGTTGGGTATCTCACAAGGCAGTCTGGGGCCGATGCGTTCCCGTTGCCTGGGATGCCTGCGCAGAATGCTCGCGGCAGAGGTTCCCGCATCCGGTCGACGGGGAAGGGTGCGGGGGACCGATCGGTGATCAGATGAGCGGGAGGCATGCGCACATGGGCCTGAGTGTGACCATCTCGGCGGCGGCCGCGGACGACGCGGAGCAGATCCTGAAGCTCCAGTACCTCTGCTACCAGAGCGAGGCCGAGCTGTACGGCGACTGGTCCATCGAGCCGCTCACCCAGTCGCTCGACGCCGTCCGCGCCGAGCTGGCGCAGGGGTACGGCCTCGTGGCCCGGCTCGGCGACGAGGTGATCGCCTCCGTGCGCGCCCGCGCCGACGAGGACGGCACGGTGCACATCGCCAAGCTCATCGTCCACCCCCGCATGCGGCGCCACGGCATCGGCGGCCGGCTCCTCGACGCCATCGAGCGCCACTTCGCCGGCACGGACGCCGCGCCCAAGCGCTTCCAGCTCTTCACCGGCCACCGCAGCGAGGGCAACCTCCGCCTCTACCGGGCCCGGGGCTACGCCCAGGTCGGCACCCGCGAGATCGGCCCGAAGCTCACCCTCGTCACCCTGGAGAAGGCCGCCTGACGGGCGCCCCGGCTCAGACGGCGCGCGAGCGCCGGAGCCACCAGATGCCGGTGAGCGGCAGCAGCACCGGGATGAAGACGTAGCCGTACCCGAAGTCCGACCAGACCGTCGCGTCCGGGAAGGCGGACGGCTCGACCAGCGTCCACGTCCCCACGACCAGCACGCCCGCGAGCTCGGCGGCGCAGCACACCAGCGCCGCCCTGCGGGCCGCCTCCCCGCCGCGCACCAGGGTGTACGTGATGAAGACGTACACGACCGCCGCCACCGCCGAGAGCGCGTAGGCGAGCGGGGCCCGGTCGAACTCGGTCGACACCTGGTAGATCGAGCGCGAGACCGCGCCCACCGACATCACGCCGTACAGCCAGACGAGCAGCATGCCGGGGCCCTCGACGAGCCGGGTCCGCGTCCCCGTCGTCCCCGCCCGTTCCGTCGTCTCCGCCATGGTCAGCCCACCGTCCAGATGTCGAAGAGACGCACTTCGAGCACGGCGAGCACGACCGCGCCCGCCGCCACCGTCGCCGAGCCCCAGCGGGTCCGCTCGGCCAGCGACATGAAGCCGGCGATCGGCACGGCGCACAGCGCGCCGAGCAGATAGGCGACGAAGATCGTCGTCCCCTCCTCGGCTTTCTCGCCGCGGACCAGCTGCACGATGCCGACGACCAGCTGGACCAGGACCAGGAAGGTCACCACGGCCATGCCGATGAAGTGCCAGTCCTTGGTCGCCTGGTCCCGGTAGGCGGCGAAGCCGCACCAGGCGGCGAGGGCGAGCGCGGCCACCGAAACCGCGACCGTGAGGGCGTCAAGCATGCGCCCGAGGGTATTACGGCCCGAACGGCCCGGTACGCCCGGCCCCGCCGCCGTCGCGGGAAGGCCCCTCCCGCGCCGTGGCCTTGGCCACACCCCGCCCCGCGGGCGGACCCGCCCGGACCCGCTCCCGCGCAGGCGGCACGGGGCCGGGCGGCCTCCGGCACCGTCCGCATCGCGTCTCAACGGCGTCCGGAATGCGGACACCCGAGTTCCGTTCGCGACTGCGCATGCTTTACTTGCAGCCATGACCACGACGAGCAGCCGCATCCTTGCGACCGAGGCGAACACGACGCCCGGTGCTCGTTGTATGTGTCGAATGTGCGCCTTCTGAGGGCCCCCGCCTGAGCCTCGCGCCCCGAAGCGAGACCCCGACGGCCGAGCCGATCCGCACGCCTCCCCGGCGCCGGACCGTGCCCGCCCCGCGCACACCGCCACCCCGGCCGACCGCCGGAGCGGCCCCCGTGCGCCTGACTGTCCGAAAGACGAATGCCCCGTGCACGGCGGACCCACGCGTCGCGCACTCGACAGTGACGGAAACCCCTGTGATCACCACTTCGGGCCTGACCAAGGTCTACGAGTCACGCGGCCGCCAGGTCACCGCCCTGGACGGCGTCGACCTCCACGTCCGCGAGGGCGAGGTCTTCGGCGTGATCGGCCAGAGCGGCGCCGGCAAGTCCTCCCTCATCCGCTGCGTCAACCTCCTGGAGCGCCCCACCTCCGGCACCGTGACCGTCGACGGCGTCGACCTCACCGCCCTCGCCGGCAAGGGCCGCCGGGCCGGCAAGGACCTGCGCCGGGCCCGCAGCAGCATCGGCATGGTCTTCCAGCACTTCAACCTGCTGTCCTCCCGCACCGTCAAGGACAACGTCGAACTCCCGCTGGAGATCCTCGGCGTCCCCTCCGCCGAACGCTCCCGCCGCGCCCTCGAACTCCTCGACCTCGTCGGCCTCGCCGACAAGGCGAAGAACTACCCGGGCCAGCTCTCCGGCGGCCAGAAGCAGCGCGTCGGCATCGCCCGCGCCCTCGCCGGCGAGCCCAAGGTCCTCCTCTCCGACGAGGCCACCAGCGCCCTCGACCCGGAGACCACCCGCTCGATCCTCCAGCTCCTGCGCGACCTCAACCGGCAGCTCGGCCTCACCGTCCTGCTCATCACGCACGAGATGGACGTCGTCAAGACGATCTGCGACTCCGCCGCCCTCATGCAGAAGGGCCGGATCGTCGAGTCCGGCACCGTGAGCGAACTCCTCGCCACCCCCGGCTCCCAGCTGGCGGCCGAGCTCTTCCCGGTCGGCGGCCGCCCCACCGGCCCCGACCGCACCGTCGTCGACGTCACCTTCCACGGCGAGGCCGCCACCCGGCCGGTCATCTCGCAGCTCTCCCGCACGTACAACATCGACATCTCCATCCTCGGAGCCGCGATGGACACCGTCGGCGGGAAGCAGATCGGCCGCATGCGGATCGAACTGCCCGGACGGTACGAGGAGAACGTCGTCCCGGTCGGCTTCCTGCGCGAGCAGGGCCTCCAGGTCGAACACGTCGAGGACCCGCAGGACGAGGGCGCGCCCGTGGTGCCCGCACAGACCGCCGTGCTCGCGAAGGAGAGTGCCAAGTGACCTGGGAAGAGATGCGCCCCCTGCTCGAACAGGGCACGGTCGACACCCTCTACATGGTCCTGTGGGCCACCGTCGTCACCATCGTCGGCGGCCTCCCGCTCGGCATCCTCCTCGTCCTCACCGACAAGGGCGGACTGCTCCAGAACCGGCCCGTGAACAAGGTCGTCGGTGCGATCGTGAACATCGGCCGCTCGCTGCCGTTCATCATCCTGCTGATCGCCCTGATCCCCTTCACGACCTTCGTCGTCGGCACCTTCATCGGCCCGACCGCGATGATCGTGCCGCTCGCCGTCGGCGCCATCCCCTTCTTCGCGCGCCTCGTCGAGACCGCGATCCGCGAGGTCGACCACGGCCTCGTCGAAGCCGTCCAGTCCATGGGCGGCTCCATCCCCACCATCGTCCGCAAGGTGCTGCTCCCGCAGGCCCTGCCCTCGCTGGTGGCCGCCGTCACCACCACCGTCATCGTGCTCATCGGCTACTCCGCGATGGCCGGCGCGGTCGGCGGCGAGGGCCTCGGCTCCAAGGCCGTCACCTACGGATACCAGCGCTTCGACACCACCTTCATGCTCGTCACCGTCGTCGTCCTGATCGCGATCGTCACGATCGTCCAGCTCGTCGGCGACGGCGTCGTACGGCTCCTCGCCCGCCGGGGCCGCACCGCCTGACGGCACCCCAGACCTCTTCGCCACGCGAAGGAAAGAGCCCGGACTCGTTGTCCAGGCGACCACCGCTCCACAAGAAAGAGGCACTCTTCGTGCGTAAGAACACCAAGCTCGCCGCCGGCTTCGCGTCGATCACCGCCCTCGCCCTCGGCCTCACCGCCTGCGGCACCTCCTCGGACCCGGCCTCCGCCGAGGCCGGGGCCGGCTCCGCCGACAAGGCCCTCGTCGTCGCCGCGTCCCCGACGCCGCACGCCGACATCCTCAACTTCGTCAAGGACAACCTGGCCGCCAAGGAGGGCCTGAAGCTGGAGGTGAAGGAGTTCACCGACTACGTCCTCCCGAACACCGCCACCCAGTCCGGCCAGGTCGACGCCAACTTCTTCCAGCACAAGCCGTACCTCGACGACTTCAACAAGAAGAACAAGACCACCATCGTCCCCGTGGTCAACGTCCACCTGGAGCCGCTCGGCCTCTACTCCAAGGGCCTGAAGTCGGTGAAGGACATCAAGGCCGGCCAGACGATCGCCGTCCCCAACGACACCACCAACGAGGGCCGCGCGCTCCACCTCCTCGCCGAGAACGGCCTCATCACCCTCAAGGACGGCGTCGGCACCGACGCCAAGCTCTCCGACATCACCGACAAGAAGGGCCTGGAGTTCAAGGAGCTGGAGGCCGCCACCGTGCCCCGCGCCCTGAACGACGTCGACGCCGCCGTCATCAACGGCAACTACGCGATCGAGGCCAAGCTGTCGCCGCAGAAGGACGCCCTGGTCCTGGAGAAGGCCGAGGGCAACCCGTACGCCAACTTCCTCGCCGTCAAGGAGGGCGACGAGAAGGACGCCCGCGTGCAGAAGCTCGCGAAGCTCCTCAACTCGCCCGAGGTGAAGAAGTACATCGAGGACACCTACAAGGGCTCCGTCATCCCCGCCTTCGGCGCCGTCAAGTAAGGCCGCCGGTACAGTCCTTGAGCGGAAGGCCCCGCCCGCCCCGTCCGGCGCGCGGGGCCTTCCGCGCGTCACCCCCGCGTCCGACCCGGCCATGCGCGCCCCGCGCCGCATGCTGCATGCTGTGCGTTCACGGTCTCAACGGACGGTCTTCGGTACGGAGCTGCGCATGACTACCACCTTTCCGGACATCTCCATCAGCACGGACCGGCTGGTGCTGCGCGCGTACGAGGAGGCCGACATCCCCGCCTTCGTCGAGATGATGAACGACGAACTCGTCACCGCCTGGACCTCCGTCCCCCGCCCGTACACCCGTGCCCACGCCGAGGACTGGGTCCGCAGGATCGCTCCTGCGGAACGGACCGAGGGCCGCGGCATCGTCTTCGCCGTCACCGAGTTCCTCACCCAGCGGCTCGTCGGCACCGTCCACCTCCACGACACCGACTGGCGCATCCGCGCCACCGAGGCCGCGTACGTCACCGCCCCCTGGGCCCGCGGCGAGGGCTACGCCACCGAGTCCGTCCTCGCCGTCGCCCAGTGGCTCTTCCGCGACCGCGGCTTCGAACGCCTCCAGCTGCGCACCGCCGCCGACAACACCGCCTCCCAGCAGGTCGCCCAGAAGATCGGCTGCATCAGCGAGGGGGTCCTGCGGAACGCCTGGATAGCGCGCAGCCTCACCGAGGGCGGCGAGTGGTCCGAGTTCCGCACCGACCTCATCGTCTGGAGCCTCCTCCCCGAGGACCTCGACGGCTTCGCCGACCAGACGGCCGACGCCGGCTACTCCTCCTACGCCGACTGGAGCTGACGGGGACGGGTGGCGAGCCGGTCCCCGAGCCCGGTTACGGGTACGCTCGACCCGCCCCGACCTGCGACGACACCCACAGGAGACAGACGCGATGGCCGACCGGGTCACGGTGATCGGCTGGGACGGCTCGCCCCTCACCGCGGCGGCCCGCTCCGCGCTCTCGGCCGCCACCCTGGTCGCCGGCGCCGCCCACCACCTGGCGCTCCCCGAGGTGCCCCCCGCTGCCGAGCGCGTCCGGCTCGGCAGCGTCGGCCTCGCCGCCCGCCGGATCGCCGGCCACCGCGGCACCGCCGTCGTCCTCGCCGACGGCGACCCCGGCTTCTTCGGCGTCGTCCGCACCCTGCGCGCTCCCGAACACGGCCTGGAGGTCGAGGTCGTCCCCGCGGTCTCCTCGGTCGCCGCCGCCTTCGCCCGGGCCGGGATGCCCTGGGAGGACGCCCGCGTCGTCGTCGCCCACCAGCGCACCCTCCGCCGCGCCGTCAACGTCTGCCGCGCCCACCCCAAGGTCGCCGTCCTCACCTCCCCGGGCGCGGGCCCCGCCGAACTCGCCCTCCTCCTCGACGGCGTCCACCGCACCTTCGTCGTCTGCGAGGAGCTCGGCACCACCCGCGAACAGGTCTCCGTCCTCACCTCCGACAAGGCCGCCGACCACACCTGGCGCGACCCCAACGTCGTCCTCGTCATCGGCGGCGCCGGCGGCACCGGGGCCTTCGCCGCCCCCTGGCTGACCGGCGGCGACCCGGCCGGCGGAGCCGAGCGGGGCTGGGCCGGACGGCCCGGGGAGCACGACCCCGAGGACCGGCCCGGCATCGGCCAGGACCCCACCCTGCGCGCCGTCCAGCTCGCCCGCCTCGGCCCCCGCGCCGGCGACCTCGTCTGGGACGTCGGCAGCGCCGGCGGGACCTTCGCCGTCGAGGCCGCCCGCTTCGGCGCCGCCGTCATCGCCGTCGACGCCGACCCGGCCGCCCGCGCCCGCACCGAGGCCGCCGCCCGCCGCCACGGCGTCCTCCTCCAGACCGTCACCGGCCGTGCCCCGCACGTCCTGGAGAGCCTTCCCGAGCCCGACGTCGTACGGATCGGGGCCGGCGGCGTCCCCGTCGTCACCGCCTGCGCCGACCGCCGCCCCGAACGGATCGTCGCCCACGCCACCACCCGCGACGAGGCCGAGGCGATCGGCTCCGCCCTCGCCGCCGGCGGCTACGCCGTCGAGACCCTGCTCCTCCAGACCGTCGGCCTCGATCCCGCCGACTGGACCGAGCGCGAACGCTCCGTCGTCTTCCTGCTCGCCGGCCGCAGGGCCTCCGGCGCCCCGTGATCCGCCCGCCCTCCGGGGCAGGTAGGCTGGCCGATTGTGGTACCGCACGGGGACGTTCGGCGTGTTGTTCGTCAATGTCCTGAAACAGCGGCCGTCCTGACCCGTTCTCGGCGGTCACCGGCGTGCGGGACACCGGGGGGACCGCGCGACGTGGCGCAGTCCACAGCGCACCGTGGCGGATCCGCCTGCCACGATGGACGCGGGCCGCGACAATGCTTGGGTGTCGACGCGCCTCCGTGCCGCGCGGCGCACGCGCTCGTTCTCGTTGACGGGCGCAGCTCTGAACGAACACAACGATGGGCGAGGGGTACGCATGACGGACACCGGCCAGGTCCCGGGCGAGGGGCTGCCGGAGAACGCAGGCATGGTGGAGCAGCCGGGCATCCCCGCACCGGACGCGTACGCCTTCCTGGACCCCTCCGGCCCCACCCCCGGGCAGCTCCCCGAGGACGACGACATGCTCCTGATGCCGGGCGCCCAGGGCGCCTGGAGCGAGCACCCCCCGGGCGCCGTGCCGGCCCCGCCGATCGCCGTCCCCGCCCCGCCCGCGGTCCCGCAGCAGGGCGCCCCCGAGGGCGCCGCGCAGGAGCCCGCCGCGGCGCCGCAGGCCGCCGCCCCGCTGGGCGACCCGCTCACCGACCCGCTGCCGGACCCCCTCACCGGCCCGCTCCCGGGCGGCCCCGTCCTCGCCGACCAGCTCACCGCCCCGGCCCAGGCCACCCCGGCGCACGGCGTGCCGCTCGCGCCGCAGGCCCCCTTCGGCACCCCGGCGCACGGCGTCCCCGTCGCCCCGCAGGAGCCCGTCGCCACCGCCCACGGCTACGAGCCCGGCATCCTCGACACCGGTGCCCACGAGGCCGCCGGCCGCGACTCCGGCTCCGTCGACCTCGGCGGCGTCCGGGTGCCGCCGCCGGCCGCGCCCGCCCCGTCGCGCCGCCCGCTCCACATGGGCCCGCCGGTCCCCGAGACCGCCACCGGCGGCGTCGTGCGCTCGCTCGCCGACCGGGGCCCGGCCGCGCCGGTGCCCGCCGCGCAGCCGGTCCCGGCGCCCGCTCCCGAGCCCCTGGTGGCCACGGGCCCCGCGCCCGTGCCCGTACGGAACCCGGGACCGCCCACCACCGGGCCCGAGTACTTCGACATCGCGCAGGACCAGCAGACGGCCCCGCAGGGCGCCGAGCCCTGGGCCGCGCAGCCGCAGGAGACCCTGGCGCCCGCCGGGGCGCCGGCAGAAACGGTCGTTCCGCAGAGCGGCGGGTTCGTGCAGGTCGAGGGCTCCCTCCCGACCGCCGAACAGCCCGCCCCGACGCCGACCCCGGCGGCCGGCACGCCGATCGCCGAGCCGGAGCCCGCCGCGGCCGAGAGCCCGGAGCCGACGGCTCCCGAGCCCGCCGAGCCGGCCGTGCCCGAGCAGCCCGTCGAGGCCGTCGCGCCGGAGCAGCCCGTCGAGGCCGTCGCCCCGGAGGCCGCCGAGCCGGTCGCTCCGGAGGCCGTCGAGTCCGCCGAGGGCGTCGAGCCGGTCGCGCCCGTCGCGCCCGTCGCGCCCGAGAACGGGGAGCCCGCCGCGCCCGAGGGCGCCGAGCCCGTCGTGGCCGAGGCCGTCGCCCCCGAGGCCGCCGAGCCCGGCGCGGGGGAGCCCCCGGTCCCGGAGGCCGTCGTCCCCGCCCCGCGCGAGGGCGAGCCCGCCGTGGAGGCGCCGCCCGCCGCCCCGGAGGCCGTGACCGAGGCCGCCGCGCCCGCCGAGCCGGTCGCCCCGGAGGCCGTCGAGGCCGCCGAGGAGCCCGCGCCCGTGGCCGAGCAGCCGGCCGAGCAGCCGGCCGAGGCCCTCGGCGAGCAGGCCGCCGGGGCCCAGGCGCCGGTCGCCGAGGCCGTGGAGCCCGCGCCCGCCGGCGTACCCGAGGAGAACGCCCCCGACGCCCCGGCGGCGGAGGCCCCGCAGCCCGAGGCCCTCCCCGAGCCCCCGGCCGCCGAGGCCGCGGCCGTGACCGAGGCCCCCGCCGCGGACCGGCCGGCCGGCCCGCCCGCCGAGCCGGCCCGGGCCGAGGCCCCGGCCGTCGCCCCCGTGGCCACCGAGCCCGCGGCGGAGCCGGTCACCGAGCCCGTGGCGGAGCCCGTCGCGGCCGCCGCCGAGCCGTTCGCCGACGCCTCCGCCGAGGCGCCCGCGGAGGTCCCCGTGGTGGCCGTCGCCGAGGAGATCCCGGTCGTCGCCGAGGACGCCCCCGAGGCCCCGGCCGAGCCCCGCCCCGCCGCCCCCGGCTACGACGACGCCGAGCGCGAGGCCGTGCTCCGCGTGATGCGCGAGCGCCGCGACATCCGCAACGGCTTCCGCTCCGACCCGATCCCGCACGAGGTGCTGCTCCGCGTCCTGGAGGCCGCCCACACGGCCCCCAGCGTCGGCCACTCGCAGCCCTGGGACTTCGTCGTCATCCGCTCCGCCGAGACCCGGCAGACCATGCACGAGCTGGCCCAGCGCCAGCGCGAGGCGTACGCCAAGTCGCTGCCGAAGGCCCGCGCGAAGCAGTTCAAGGAACTGAAGATCGAGGCCATCCTCGACACCCCGGTCAACATCGTGGTGACCGCCGACCCGACCCGGGGCGGCCGGCACACCCTCGGCCGCTACACGCAGCCGCAGATGGCCCCGTACTCCTCGGCCCTCGCCGTCGAGAACCTGTGGCTCGCCGCCCGCGCCGAGGGCCTCGGCGTCGGCTGGGTCAGCTTCTTCGACGAGCGCGAGATGGTCCGCGAGCTCGGCCTGCCCGAGCACCTGGAGGTCGTCGCGTACCTCTGCGTCGGGTACGTCGACGAGTTCCCGGACGAGCCCGAGCTGATGCAGGCGGGCTGGGCCAAGCGCCGCCCGCTCTCCTGGGTCGTCCACGAGGAGACGTACGGCCGCCGCGCCCTGCCCGGCGAGGAGCCGCACGACCTGCTCCAGGAGACCGTCGCCTCCATCCGCCCGCTCGACGCCAAGGCGCTCGGCGAGGCGTGGGAGCGGCAGAAGCGGATGACCAAGCCGGCCGGCGCGCTCGGCATGCTGGAGATCATCTCCGCGCAGCTCTGCGGCCTCTCCCGGGCCTGCCCGCCGCCGATCCCCGAGCCCGCCGCCGTCGCGATCTTCGCCGGCGACCACGGCGTGCACGCCCAGGGCGTCACCCCCTGGCCGCAGGAGGTCACCGGCCAGATGGTCGCCAACTTCCTCGGCGGGGGAGCGGTCTGCAACGCCTTCGCCAACCAGGTCGGCGCCGAGGTCTGCGTCATCGACGTGGGCGTCGCCACCGAGCTGCCCGCCACCCCCGGCCTGCTGCCCCGCAAGGTCCGGGCCGGCTCGGGCGACTTCACCACCGGCCTCGCGATGACCCGCGAGGAGACGATCGCCGCGATCGAGGTCGGCATCGAGACCGCCCGCGACCTGGTCGCGGCCGGCAACAAGGCGCTCCTCACCGGCGAGATGGGCATCGCGAACACCACCGCGTCCGCCGCCCTCATCTCCGTCTTCACCGGCGTCGACCCGGCCGAGGTCACCGGCCGCGGCACGGGCATCAACGACGAGACCCACGCCCGCAAGGTCGACGTGGTCCGCCGCGCCCTCGACCTGCACCAGCCGGACCCGGAGGACCCGATCGGCGTCCTGTCGCGGATCGGCGGCCTGGAGCACGCCGCCCTCGTCGGCTTCATCCTGGGCGCCGCCTCGCTGCGCACCCCGGTGATCCTCGACGGCGTCTCCACCGGCGCGGCCGCCCTGGTCGCCCGGGCCATCGCCCCCGAGTCGCTGGCCGCCTGCATCGCGGGCCACCGCAGCGCCGAGCCCGGCCACGTCGCCGCGCTCAACAAGCTGGGCCTGCGCCCGCTGGTCGACCTCGACCTCCGCCTCGGCGAGGGCACCGGCGCCCTGCTGGCCCTCCCGCTGGTGCAGAGCGCGGCCCGCGCCATGCACGAGGTCGCGACCTTCGACTCCGCGGGCGTCACCGAGAAGTAGCCCGTACGGCCCCGGCGCCCCTCCCGAGGGAGGCGGCCCGGGGCCGCCCCATGTCCCCCGCACCCCCCTCCGTACCGCCGAGGGACAAGGGTCACAGGGTGCCCACCCCCCGTCACCGATATCGTGGTCACGGGCCGACACCCCGCCCACCAGCCGCTTCACCGCCGCAGCGGCCCCCCAGGACCCGCCCGACCGTTCCCGTCGGGTCCGGCCCGCCCGGCACGCGCGTTCGCCGTACGGCAGAATCGCCCGAGCAGCTCCGCTGCGAGGGCGCCTCCGCCGCACGCCGACCGCACGCACCGAACGACCCGGCCTGATCCGACGCACACGGTCGGACAGGCCCCAGCCCCGTCCGAGGAGCCGCCCGCACATGGCCCAGCACGCCGAGCACCCCGCCTACCCCGTCGGCCTCCGCCTCGCCGGCCGGCGCGTCGTCGTCCTCGGCGGCGGCACGGTCGCCCAGCGCCGCCTGCCCGCCCTCATCGCCGCCGGCGCCGACGTCACCCTGATCTCCCCCTCCGCCACCCCCTCCGTGGAGGCCATGGCCGAGACCGGCGAGATCACCTGGGTCCGCCGCCGGTACGAGGACGGAGACCTGGCCGACGCCTGGTACGCGCTCGTCGCCACCACCGACCCGGCCGCCAACGCCGCCGCCTCCGCCGAGGCCGAGCGCGCCCGCGTCTGGTGCGTCCGCTCCGACGACGCCGAGGCCGCCACCGCCTGGACCCCGGCCACCGGCCGCGGCGACGGCGTCACCGTCGCCGTCCTCACCGGCCACGACCCGCGCCGCTCGGCCGCCGTCCGCGACGCGATCCTGGAGGGCCTGCGGGACGGCTCCCTCGCCGCGCCCGCGCAGCGCGCCCGCGCCCCCTTCGTCGCCCTCGTCGGCGGCGGCCCCGGCGACCCCGACCTCATCACCGTCCGCGGCCGTCGGCTGCTCGCCGAGGCCGACGTCGTCATCGCCGACCGGCTCGGCCCCCGCGACCTCCTGGACGAGCTGCCGCCGCACGTCGAGGTCATCGACGCGGCGAAGATCCCGTACGGCCGCTTCATGGCCCAGGAGGCCATCAACAACGCGCTGATCGAGCACGCCAAGGCCGGGAAGTCCGTCGTCCGCCTCAAGGGCGGCGACCCCTTCGTCTTCGGCCGCGGCATGGAGGAGGCCCAGGCGCTCGCCGCCGAGGGCATCGCCTGCACCGTCGTGCCCGGCATCTCCAGCTCCATCTCGGTCCCCGGCGCCGCCGGCATCCCGGTCACCCACCGGGGCGTCGCCCACGAGTTCACCGTGGTCAGCGGCCACGTCGCCCCCGACGACCCGCGCTCGCTCGTCGACTGGGCCTCGCTGGCCAAGCTGACCGGCACCCTGGTGATCCTCATGGGCGTCGACAAGATAGGGAAGATCGCCGAGGCGCTCGTCGCCCACGGCAAGGCCCCCGACACCCCGCTCGCCCTCGTCCAGGAGGGCACCACCGCGACCCAGCGCCGCGTGGACGCCACCCTCGCCACCGTCGCCGACGTGGTGAAGGCGGAGGAGGTCCGCCCGCCGGCCGTCATCGTGATCGGACCGGTGGTCGCGGAGGACCCGGACAAGCTCACCCGCTGACGCCCGACACCCACCCGCCGGGGGAGGGGCGGCGCCCGCCGCCCGCCCCCGGCATTGGCACCACTCCCCGGACAAGGCAGTATCACCCCGTGGCCGAACTCATCACGATCACCGACCCCGACGACCCCCGCCTCCACGACTACACCGGCCTGACCGACGTCGAGCTGCGCCGCCGGCGCGAGCCCGCCGAGGGCCTGTTCATCGCGGAGGGCGAGAAGGTCATCCGCCGCGCCCGGCAGGCCGGTTACGAGATGCGGTCGATGCTGCTCTCCGCCAAGTGGGTCGACGTCATGCGCGACGTCATCGACGAGGTCCCCGCCCCGGTCTACGCGATCCAGCCCGACCTCGCCGAACGCGTCACCGGCTACCACGTGCACCGCGGCGCGCTGGCCTCCATGCAGCGCAAGCCGCTCCCGGAGGCCGCCGAACTCCTCGCCGGGGCCCGCCGGGTGGCGGTCATGGAGTCGGTCAACGACCACACCAACATCGGCGCCATCTTCCGCAGCGCCGCCGCCCTCGGCATGGACGCCGTCCTGCTCTCCCCGGACTGCGCCGACCCGCTCTACCGCCGCTCGGTGAAGGTCTCCATGGGCGCCGTCTTCTCCGTCCCGTACGCCCGCCTGGACAGCTGGCCGCGCGGCCTGGAGGCGGTCCGGGAGGCGGGCTTCAAGCTCCTCGCCCTCACCCCCGCCGAGAAGGCCACCTCCATGGACGAGGCCGCCCCGCACCGCCTGGACCGGGTCGCCCTCATGCTCGGCGCGGAGGGCGACGGCCTCTCCACCCAGGCGCTGCGCGCCGCCGACGAGTGGGTCCGCATCCCGATGGCCCACGGCGTCGACTCGCTCAACGTGGGCGCGGCCGCCGCCGTCGCCTTCTACGCGGTGACGGCGGGCCGCCCCGAGGCGTAGGCCCCGGCTCCCTTCACGGCCGGAGCCCCGGTACGCGCGCGCGTACCGGGGC
>NZ_JBEZUZ010000010.1:0-25432 GCF_040636735.1 Streptomyces sp. NPDC035033
TTGATTGTTTTATTCTGGTTGGTTTTTGTGGTGGTGGTGGCCGATCAGTCTCGGGAGCCCCACCCCGCCCTCCGGCGTCCCGGCGTGACGCGATGTGAACGGTCCGGTACGCGCGTGTGGAGATCCTGTGTATGTTGAGTCGTCAATCACAGGCACCACAAGGGGGGTTCCCTTGCGCAACCGCTCCATCCGCCCCGTCATAGTCACGGCCCTCGCCGCCGGCGCGCTGACCGGCGCCCTCGTCGCCACCCCGGCCCAGGCCGCCGAGTACTCCTCGGCCCTGAAGATCGCCGGCGTCCAGTACGACGCCCCGGGCAGCGACAACAACAGCTGCACGACCGGCAACACCAAGGCCGAGTACGTGACGATCAAGAACTTCTCGCGGACGGCCCGGGTGAACCTCAGGGGGTACGTCGTCAAGGACGCGGTCGGCAACAGCTACACCTTCCGCATCGACCACTACCTGGAGCCCGGCGACCACGTGAAGCTGCGCGGCGGCAGGGGCACCGAGTCCGACGCGGGCAACGTCGCCTACCGCCAGAACTGCAACTTCATCTGGAACAACGACAAGGACACGATCAAGCTGATCAAGCCGGGCGGCGCCTACGCCGACACGCACTCCTACACCAAGAGCGCGAACGACCGCGACGGCAACGGCTACATCACCTTCCACAGCTGAGCCTTCCACAGCTGAGCCTTCCTCGGCCGGACCTTCCCCGGCCGGGGGCCGGGCCCGCGCCCGCACCTCCAGGGCCCGTCCCGGACGCGTGCCGACCCCGAGGCCGTGGAACCGCCCGTCCGCGACGAGGCGGCGTGTACGTACCGCTCCGGCTCCCCGGCCGGCGGTGCGTGCGCGCCGGGGCGCGGGGACGGCATGAGCGTCTCGGGGCGCGCCGGCCGGCACGTCCGCCGGGCCGTCCCGCCCGGTCGTGATCGCGTTCTCCGTCCGCCCGGCGCCGGCCGGTGCGAGACTGGCGTTCATGAGGCTTTTCGCCGCCGTCCTCCCGCCGGCGCCCCAGGCCGCCGAACTGGGCGCCGCCGTCGACGCGCTCCGCTCGCTCCCCGGCGCGGACGCCCTGCGCTGGACCTCCCGGCCCGGCTGGCACTTCACGCTCGCCTTCATGGGCGAGGTCGACGACGGGCTCCTGCCGGACCTCCACGCCCGGCTCGCCCGCGCCGCCCACCGCACTCCGCCCTTCGCGCTGCGCCTCCACGGCGGCGGGCACTTCGGCCGCCGCGTCCTGTGGACCGGCGCCGCCGGCGACCTGGACGTCCTGCGGCTCCTCGCCGAGCGCGCCGACGCCGCGGCCCGCCGGGCCGGGGTCCCGATGGACGAGCACCGCGCCTACCACCCGCACCTCACGATCGCCCGCGCCCGCGGCGAGGGCCCCTCCCCGGCCCCCTTCCTCGCCGCCCTCGACGCCTTCGAGGGCACCCGCTGGCGGGTCGCCGAGCTGGCCCTGGTCCGCTCGAACCTCCCGGCGGGCGGCGTCCCGGGCGAACAGCCCCGGTACGAGACGGTCGCCTCCTGGCCGCTGGAGGGCGGGGCCGGGGGAGGGGAGGGGCCGGGTTAACCTCGACGGGTGGACCCGAAGACTCGTAACCGGATCATGGCCGGTGTGCTCGTACTGATGTTCGCGATCATCGCGGTGGCGTCGATGGCCGGTCAGTAGCCGGCCGGGCGGCGGCGGACCGGCCGGCGCGGAGCGACTTCGCGATGTCCCCCTTGCTTGGAGCGCGCTCCAACGAGTTGGCTGGGGGCCCATGGAGTACACGCAGCTCGGACGCACCGGACTCAAGGTCAGCCGCCTCGTCCTCGGCACGATGAACTTCGGTCCGCAGACCGACGAGGCCACCAGTCACGCGCTCATGGACACGGCGCTCGACGCGGGCCTGAACTTCTTCGACACCGCCAACGTGTACGGCCAGACGGCCGGCAAGGGGCGCACCGAGGAGATCATCGGCTCCTGGTTCGCGAAGGGCGACGGCCGCCGCGACCGGACCGTCCTCGCCACCAAGGTGTACGGGAACATGGGCCCCGACGGCGAGGCATGGCCGAACCACGACAAGCTGTCGGCGCTGAACATCCGCCGGGCCGTCGACGCCAGCCTGAAGCGGCTCGGCACCGACTACATCGACCTCTACCAGTTCCACCACGTCGACCGCGCCACCCCCTTCGACGAGATCTGGCAGGCGGTCGACGTCCTGGTCCAGCAGGGCAAGATCCTCTACGCCGGCTCGTCCAACTTCCCCGGCTACAAGATCGCCCAGGCCAACGAGGCCGCCGCCCGCCGCGGCATGGTCGGCCTCGTCAGCGAGCAGTGCCACTACCACCTCTACGAGCGGCGGGCCGAGATGGAGGTGATCCCGGCCGCGCAGGAGTACGGCCTCGGGGTCATCCCCTGGTCGCCGCTGGCCGGTGGCCTCCTCGGCGGGGTCATCCGCAAGGAGATCCAGGGCGGCCGGCGGGCCGGCGGCCGCGCCGCCGCCGTGCTCGCGGACCCGGTGGAGCGGGCGCGCTTCCAGGCGTACGAGGACCTGCTCGACAAGCACGGCCTGGAGCCCGGCGAGGTCGCCCTCGCCTGGCTGCTGACCCGCCCCGGCGTGACCGGCCCGATCGTCGGCCCGCGCACCCCGGAGCAGCTGGCGGGCGCGCTGCGCGCGGTGGAGCTGGAGCTGTCGGAGGAGGTGCTGGCCGGCCTGGACGAGATCTTCCCGGGCCCGGGCCCGGCCCCGGAGGCCTTCGCCTGGTAGACGGGCCGGCGGGGCCGGTCCCGTACGGGCCGGTCCCGTAGGGGCCGCCCCCGCGCGGACCACCTCCGCGCGGACCACCTCCGCGCGGACCACCTCCGTACGGACCACCTCCGTACGGGCCATCTCCGTACGGGCCATCTCCGTACGGCCCCCCTCCCCGTACGGGCTCAGACGCCGCCGAGCCAGCTGGTGGCGTCGAGGCGGAACGCCGTCTCCTCGGGGACGACGTTCCGCAGGTCCGCCTCCAGGGCGCGGACCCGGTCCGCGCCGAGGACGGCGCTCCACTCCGCCCGCAGCTCGTCGAAGACGGCGGCGGAGCGGGCCAGGGCGTCGAGGCCGCGCGGAGTGAGGTGGACGAGTTTGCGGCGCGCGTCGGCGGGATCGTCGGCGCGTTCCGCGTATCCGAGGGCGAGGAGCCGGTCGACGGTCTTGCCGGCCGCCTGCTTGGAGATCCCGAGCCGCCGCCCGATCTCGCTGGCGGTGGCGCCCCGGAGGCCGATCGCCTGGAGGGCGAAGCCGTGGGCGGGCCGGAGGTCCGGGTGGCCCTCGGCGGCGAGCCGGTCGTGCAGCCGGTCGATGAGCGTGCGGAAGCCGCCGAGGAGGAGCAGGGGCAGCACGAAACCGGGGGAGCCGGGAAGGCCGTCGGGAACTCCCTTGCCCGAATCGACAACCTGGTTTACGTTTTCTCCGTCGACATGGTCAACCATGTTGTCCATCATAGAAGGGGATCCCCGTGCCGCTCACCACCCTGGCCGCCCGTACCGCCGACGCCGCCGCACTCCTCAAGGCCGAGGCCCCGCAGGTCCTCGACGCCTTCTTCACCCTCTCCGGGATCTTCGAGTCCACCGGCCTCGACCCGCACGCCCGCGAGACCGTGATCCTCACCGTCGCCGCCCGCAACCAGTGCCACCTCTGCACCGACATCCACGAGGCGCGCATGGCCGCCCTCGGTCCCGCGCCCGACCCCGAACGGCTCGACGCCGTACGGCGGTTCACCCTCCAGGTGCTCGCCTCCTCCGGCGCGGTGTCGGACGCCGAACTGGCCGCCTTCGAAGCCGCCGGCTTCACCCGCCGCAACGCCCTGGAGGTCGTCCTCGGCATCGGCGCGTACACCCTCTCCACCTTCGCCAACCGCCTGACCCGGGCCGCGTGAGCGGGAAGGCGAAATCCCTTCCCGCGTACGCGGGTCGACCCCTGCCCCGCTTCTCGCCGGATCGCCCGATCGCCGGATCGCTGGGACCCGTCCGGATCGCCGGATCGCCGGATCGCCGTCCGGAGCGAAGGCGCGGCGGCGGTCAGGCGCGGTAGGGCCCGCCGATCCCCCACCCCTGGTGCAGGGCGTCCGCGAAGGCCGCCGCCAGCTTGTGCTCGCCGCTCGGACCCGGGTGCGTGCCGTCGTACGTGTCCGTCCGCAGGTCGTACGAGTCCGGGACGGTCGCGAGCAGCAGCGGCGAGGCCGCCGAGTCGAGGTCCGCAACCGCCTTCGCGAGCAGCTCGTTGAAGCGGGCGCACTCGGCGGCGAAGGCGGGGTCGTAGCCGGCGCGGACGTTCGGTATCACCGGCAACAGCACCGCCCGGACCCGGGGGGCGGCGGCCCGGGCGGCGGCCAGGAACGCCCGCACGTTCTCCTCGGTCTGGTCGCTGTCGGTGTAGAAGCCGAGGTCGATCAGGCCGAGGGAGACCAGCAGCACGTCCGCGCCGGTCGCCGCGACGGTCTCCCCGATCACCGGCGCCATGTGCAGCCACCCCTCGCCCCACCCGGCGAGGTGGCGGCGCGCGGCGGCCGGGAAGGCGGGGTCGGCGTACCCCTGCGGATCCGCCGGGTCGCCCTCCGGGACGTACAGGCCGTCCCGGGGCCCGACGATCTCGTACCCGCCGGGCAGCACCGCCTCCAGGTGCCGCCACATGCGGTACCGCCAGGTCCAGTCGCCGGCGCGTCCGATGGTCATGCTGTCGCCGACGAACAGAAAACGCATGCTTCCATCATCCCGGACCGCCGGGTCGCGCCGGTACGTGATCCGGGCCACGGGCGGTTCAGCCCAGGAACGCGTCGACCGTCGTCGCGAACCACCGCGCGTCGTCGTGCCACGGGAAGTGCCCGGCCCCCTCCAGGACCGCGAGCGCCGACGCGGGGAACAGCTCCGCGTACGCCCTCGCCGTCGGCACCGGCGTGTTCGCGTCGCCCTCGCCCGCGACGACGAGCACCGGCCGCCCGAACTCCGCGAGCGCCGCCCGCGCGGCCGCCGGATCGAAGGCCCCCTCGCCGCCGTACACCGCGGCGGCCTCCCCGTTCCGCTCCCGCTGCGCGGCCGCGTGCCGCTCCCGGGCCGCCGCGTCCCACGTGCCGTGGAAGAACGGCGCGACCTTCCCGAACGTCTCCGCCGTGCCCCGCCCCGCCGCCAGCTCCTCCAGCGCCGCGTACGCCTCCGGGAACCACGGCTCCTCCTCGCGCCACGGCCGCCGCGCCGCCGCGAGCCGCTCCTCGCCGCTCGTGTCGAGGCCGACGGCCGCCGTGCCCGGGGTCACCAGGACGAGCCGGGACACCCGCTCCGGGTACCGGGCCGTGTACAGCACGGCCAGGTTCGCGCCCGCCGAGTGCCCGAGGACGTCGACCCGGTCGAGCCCGAGGTGGACGCGGAGCGCCTCCACGTCCTCCACCAGCCGGTCGCAGCGGTACGAGGACGGGTCCTCCGGCACCGCCGACCCGCCCGTGCCCCGCAGGTCGAGCCGGATCAGCCGCCGGAAGGCGGTGATCCCGCCCAGGTCCCCGAGATAGGCGGAGTCCTGCATCGGGCCGCCGGGCAGGCAGAGCAGCGCGGGGCCGGGGCCCGGGAAGGAGCCGGCGACGTGGTAGGCGAGTTCCGTGCCGTCCGGCGCGGTGAAGGTAGGCATGGGCGCGACCATGACAGCGGCTTCCGCGCAGGTCAAGCGGGTTCCCCCGGTGCCATGGCACGCTTGATCCCATGCGATCCGTTCTGTGCGCCCTCGGCGCGGCCGCCGCCCTGGCGCTGCTCCCGGCCGGCCATGCCCGCGCCGAAGGGCAGGAACCCGACCGGGACTTCACGATCTCCGACCCCCGGATCACCGAGTCCAGCGGCCTCGCCGCCAGCCGGGCCCACCCCGGGATCTACTGGACGCACAACGACCAGGACCAGCCCCTGGTCTACGGCATCGACTCCCGCACGGGCGAGACCGTCGCGACCCTCACCCTGACCGGCGTCGGCACCCCCCGGGACATGGAGGCCATCGCCGTCGGCCCCGACGGCGACATCTACGTCGGCGACATCGGCGACAACCTCGACGGCTCCTGGGACCACGTCTGGATCTACCGCTTCCCCGAGCCGAAGACCCTGAAGGACCAGACCGTCCGGGCGAAGCAGTACGTCGTGCGGTACGCCGACGGCCCCCGCAACGCCGAGGCCCTGATGGTCCACCCCACCACCGGCCGGGTCTACATCGCCAGCAAGAACGAGGACGGCGGCGGCCTGTACGCCGGACCCGAACGCCTCTCCGCCTCCGGCACCAACACCTTCCGCCGCATCGGCGAGGTCCCCTGGGTGACCGACGGCGCCTTCTCGCCCGACGGCGAACGGCTCGTCCTGCGCGGCTACTTCAGCGCCCGCGAGTACGTCTGGAAGGACGGCCGCCTCGACGGCGACGGCACCTCCGCCGGCGCTCCCTTCCAGGGCCAGGCGGAATCCGTCACGTACACGCCCGACGGCTCGGCGTTCATGTTCGGCTCCGAGGGCGCGGGCAGCCGCGTCGTCCGCGTGGACCGCCCGGACGGCCCCGCGACCGGCCCCGCCGACCCCGCCGCCCCCTCCCGGGGCCCCGGCACCCCGAACCCCTCCGCCTCCGCCCCCGCCGCCACCGGCGCCGAGGGCGGCAGCGCCACCACCGGCTTCCTCGTCCTCGCCGGCGCCACCGTCCTCGTCCTCGGGATCAAGCGCCTCCTGCGCCGCGACTGACCGGCCCCGGTCCCGCCCCGCCCCGTCTCGCCCCGCCCCGTCTCGCCCCCTGCCCGCCCCGGGACCAGACTGGAAGGAGACCGAAGAGGTGAGGCGTCATGACGGCATTCACGCGTGAGGACACCCCGGTCGCCATGGAGGGCGACGGCCTGGACTTCCGCATGCAGGAGGCCGGAGGCGGCATGACCGTCGCCTTCATCCACCTCCCCAAGGGCACCGACATGGCGCCCGCGCTCAAGGGCCTGGAGGGCGACCTGTGCCAGTGCCCGCACTGGGGATACCTGTTCAAGGGCCGCATCCGGATGCGGACCGCCTCCGGCGAGGAGACCTACGAAGCCGGGCAGGCCTACTACTGGGGCCCCGGCCACGCCCCCGAGGCGCTGGAGGACAGCGACGTCGTCGAGTTCTCCCCGACGAAGGAGTTCACCGAGGTCATCGACCACGTGAAGGCCCAGGCCGGGTGAAGGGCCGGGTCGGGTGAGGGACCGGGTCGGGTGAGGGACCGGGTCGGGTGAAGGGCCGGGTCGGGTGAGGGACCGGGGCGGGTGAAGGGCTGGCCGGGTGGGGGGCGGATCGGGTGAAGACCCGGACCGGATGAAGCACCGGCCCGGGTGAAGGACCGGCCCGGATGGAGGACCGGGCTGCCGGCCGGTCGTACCCGCTGACGACGGAGGGAGGGCCCGGCGCGGTGCCGGGCCCTCCCTTCTCAGTCCGCGACGGGCGCGGGACGCGTGATCAGAGGCGCTCGATCACGTAGTCGACGCACGCCGTCAGCGCCCGCACGTCCGCCGGGTCGATCGCCGGGAACATCGCGATGCGCAGCTGGTTGCGGCCCAGCTTGCGGTACGGCTCGGTGTCCACGATGCCGTTGGCGCGCAGCACCTTCGCGACCGCCGCCGCGTCGACCTCGTCCGAGAAGTCGATCGTGCCGATGACCTGCGAGCGCTTCGCCGGGTCCGTGACGAACGGGGCCGCGTGCTTCGACTCCTCGGCCCACGTGTACAGCGCGTCCGAGGACTCCTTCGTCCGGGCCACGGCCCAGTCCAGGCCGCCCTGGCCGTTGATCCACTTCAGCTGCTCGTTGAGCAGGAAGAGGGTCGCCAGCGCCGGGGTGTTGTACGTCTGGTTCTTCAGCGAGTTGTCGATCGCCGTCGGCAGCGAGAAGAACTCCGGGACGTGCCGGCCGGACGCGTGGATCCGCTGTGCCCGCTCCAGGGCGGCCGGGGAGAAGGCCGCGAGCCACAGACCGCCGTCGGCGGCGAAGGACTTCTGCGGGGCGAAGTAGTAGACGTCGGTCTCGGTGATGTCCACCGGCAGACCGCCCGCGCCGGACGTGGCGTCCACGAGGACGAGCGCGCCCTCGTCGGCGCCCGCGACCCGCTTCAGCGGGGCGGCGACACCGGTCGAGGTCTCGTTGTGCGTGTACGCGTAGACGTCGACGCCCGCCTCGGCCACCGGCTCCGGGTGGGTGCCCGGGTCGGAGGAGATCACGGTCGGCTCGGCCAGCCACGGGGCCAGCTTCGCGGCCTTCGCGAACTTGGAGGAGAACTCGCCGAAGGTGAGGTGCTGCGACTTGTTCTCGATCAGGCCGTGGGTCGCGATGTCCCAGAAGGCGGTGGAGCCGCCGTTGCCCAGGATCACCTCGTAGCCCTCGGGCAGCGAGAAGAGCTCGGAGATGCCGGCACGTACCTCGCCGACCAGGTTCTTGACCGGAGCCTGGCGGTGGGAGGTGCCGAGGAGGGAGGTGCCGGTGGCGGCCAGGGCGTCCAGCGCCTCCGTACGCACCTTGGAGGGGCCCGCGCCGAAACGGCCGTCTGCGGGCTTGATGTCAGCGGGAATCTGGATATCGGCCACGAGCCGGAGGGTATCGGTTCGGAAAGCCCCGGAGCGCGGGATGTCCGCCGGATGAGACGACGGACGAGACATCCTTACGTCGTGGGAACACACGAAAGACTCGCCGCCGCACTGAGGTCCGCGCTCGCCGGGGACGTCGACTTCACCACCACCGCACGGGCGCTCACCACCATGGACGCCTCCAACTACCGCCGCGTGCCCGCCGGTACGGTCGCCCCGCGCGACGCCGACGACGTCGCCGCCGCCCTGGAGGTGTGCCGCGCCCACGGCGTCCCCGTCGTCGCGCGCGGCGCCGGCACCTCCATCGGCGGCCAGGCCACCGGCACCGGCGTGGTGCTCGACCTCACACGCCACATGGACGGCGTCGTCTCCGTCGACCCCGGGGCCCGCACCGCCGTCGTCCGCCCCGGCCTCGTCCTCGGCCGGCTGCGGGAGGCGGTCCGCCCGTACGGCCTGACCTTCGGCCCCGACCCGTCCACGTACAGCCGCTGCACCCTCGGCGGCATGATCGGCAACAACGCCTGCGGGGCGCACTCGGTCGCCTGGGGCACGACGGCGGACAACGTGCGCTCACTGGAAGTGGTGAGCTACCGGGGCGAGAGGTTGACGCTGGGGAGGGACGGACAGGGCGCCCCGGCGGGCCTCCTGGACCTCGTCGACCGCAACCTCGCCCTCCTGCGGACCGGCTACCCGACCGGGCTGCCCCGCCGCATCTCCGGCTACGCCCTCGACGCGCTGCTGCCCGAGCGGGGCCGGGACGTCGTCCGCTCCTTCGTCGGCAGCGAGGGCACCCTCGGGGTCGTGACGGAGGCGACCGTCCGGCTCGTCCCGCTCCCCGCCGAGCCCGTCCTCGTCGTCCTCGGGTACGCCGACGAGACGGCGGCGGCGGACGCGGCGGCGGGACTGCTGCCGCTGGGACCCCTGACGGTGGAGGGGATGGCGGCGGACCTGGTCCCGGGCGGGGGCCCCGGCCTGCCGAGGGGCGGGGCGTGGCTGTTCTGCGAGGTCGACGGGGAGGGGGCGGCCCGGGCCCTCGTCCGGGCGGCCGACGCGGTCGACGCGGCGGTGGTACGGGACCCGGCCGGGCAGCGGGCGCTGTGGCGGATCCGGGAGGACGCGGCCGGGACGGCGACGCGGATGCCGGGGGGAGCGGGGGGACCGGGAGGGCCGGGAGGGCCGGGAGGGCCGGGGGAAGGGGGTGCGGCGGGCGGAGGCGATGCCTGGCCGGGCTGGGAGGACTGCGCGGTGCCGCCGGCCCGGCTGGGCGCGTACCTGAGGGAGTTCCGGGCGCTGCTGGCCGAGTACGGCCTCCGGGGGATCCCGTACGGGCACTTCGGCGACGGCTGCGTGCACGTCCGCATCGACTTCGACCTGTGGACGGACGGCGGCGTACGCGACTTCCGCCGCTTCTCGGAGGCCGTCGCCGACCTGGTCGTCGCCCACGGCGGCTCCCTCTCCGGCGAACACGGCGACGGGAAGGCGCGGGCGGAGCTGCTGCCCCGGATGTACGGGGAGGAGCTGGTCGGGCTGTTCGGGGAGGCGAAGGACGTGTGGGATCCGGACGGGGGGCTCAATCCGGGGATGCTGGTGCGGCCCGAACCACTGGACTCCGGGCTGCGGTTCGCCGGACTGCCGGTGGTGGGAGTGGGACGGGAAGCGGCGCGGTGCGTGGGAGTCGCCAAGTGCCGTGTCGCCGACCCGAGTTCGGGCCCTTCCGTGATGTGCCCGTCCTTCCGCGCGACGGGGGAGGAGAAGCACTCCACCCGGGGGCGGGCCCGGCTCCTGCACGAGATGGCGCTCGGCGAGGTCATCACGGACGGCTGGCGCTCGGAGGAGGTGCGGGAGGCGCTGGACCTGTGCCTGTCCTGCAAGGGCTGCCGCAGCGACTGCCCGGTGGGCGTCGACATGGCTGCGTACAAGGCGGAGTTCCTCTCCCGTCACTACGCGGGCGCGCGCGGGCTGCTGCGCCGTCCGCGTTCGCACTGGACGATGGGCGGCCTGCCGCACTGGCTGGACCTGTTCGGGCGGGGGCTGAACGTGGCGACGCGGCTTCCGTTCGCGGCCCGCCTGGCGGGCGTCACTCCGGAACGTCCGCTGCCGAGGGTCGCGGAACGGACCTTCACCGCATGGTTCGCCGACCGTGCCTCGGAGCGGCCTCCGGCGCTCACCCTCTGGCCCGACACCTTCACCGACCACCTCGCCCCGGAGGTGGGCCGGGCGGCGGTACGGGTGCTGGAGGAGGCGGGGCTGGGCGTCGAACTGCCGGCGGGGCGGGTGTGCTGCGGGCTGACGTACGTGTCCACGGGGCGGTTGGGGGCGGCGAGGAGGGTGATGCGGAGGGCGTTGGACGTGATGGAGGGGGCGGGAGTGGGGGAGAGGGTGGAGGGGATGGGTGCGGGGAAGGGGATGGGTGCGGTGGGCATGGGGGAGAGGGGGGTTTCCCCTGTCGTCGTTCTGGAACCCTCCTGTGCGGCCACCCTCCGTACCGATCTTCCGGAGCTTCTCCCCGATGATCCGCGGGCGGCCCGTCTGGCGGCGTCGGTCCTCACCTTCGCGGAGGCCCTGGAGCGACTGGCCCCCGACTGGACCCCGCCCCGCCTGGACCGGGCGGTCGCCGGGCAGACCCACTGTCACCAGCACGCCGTTCTGGGCGACGCGGCGGACCGCCGGCTCCGGGAGCGGGCGGGGCTGACGGGTGAGCTGGCGGGCGGGTGCTGCGGTCTGGCCGGCAACTTCGGCTTCGAGCCGGGGCACGAGGAGGTCTCCCGGGCCTGCGCCGAGGACCAGCTCCTGCCGGCCCTGAGCACGGCCCCGCCGACGGCGGAGGTCCTGGCCGACGGCTTCTCGTGCAGGACCCAGATCGGGACGCTGACGGACCGGCGGGGGAGGCACATGGCGGAGGTGCTGGAGGAAGGGCTGGAGGCGGAGGGGAGGTAGGTCTCTCGGGGTGGGCCGGGTTCGGGGGTGCGGGTGCGGCCGCCCTCTTTCCGAGAGTGGTGCCTTCCGGTGCCGCGTCAAGGGCGCCTGCGGCGTCGCTGCGCGATGGCCTGCGGCCACCCTTGACCCGGCACCTCCAGGCACCGGAACACTCTCGGAGGGCGGCCGGGGGCGAGGCCACCGGACCCGGCCCGGGTATCGCTCCGGACGGCCTGCCGGGTGCGGGCCGGTGGGCGGGGGGCCCGGGCATCGCTTCGGCGGGGTGGTCGGGTGCGGGTTGGTGGGTGGGGGGTCCGGGTATCGCTCCGGGCGGCCTGCCGGGTGCGGGCCGGTGGGTGGGGGGCCGGGTATCGCTTCGGACGGCCTGTCGGGTGCGGGTTGGTGGGTGGGGGGTTGGTTCGTGGCGGGTGGGGGTGGGGCTGTGCCGGTGGGGCGGGGTGAACGTAACTCGCGCTAAGTGGGCCGAGGTGTGGGTCAAGGTGGGGTGATTCGGGCTTATCGGCGGGTTGTTCTTCGCTTGGCGCGTTCTGTGCGGGCGGTGGCTCCTTGGGGGTGGGTTGTGGCGGGCTTGATGGGTGGTCAGGTGGTGGCCTTCTCGTCTTCATCTGGTGGTGGGGGGCGGGCGCTAGGGTGCGCGCGTGGAGCTGTCCGCGTGGTTCGTCTGGGTCAATCTCGGTGGGGTCGTCCTGCAGGCTCTCGGGCTCGTGTCCGCCGTTCGGCGGCTGCGCGGCGCTGATCCCGCGTTGCGTTCCAAGGCGCGCTTCGACCTGCTGGAGACCGTCGGCGGTCTGGTGTTCTTCGGTGGCTTGCTGCTCGGGCTGGTGGTGGCGGAGCCCTGGTTCTGGGTGGGCTTCGCCGGCATGGCGTTCCTGAGCGTTCTTTACGGGGCGAAGGGGGCCCGCCGGCTGCGGGCCCGTCGGCGTTCGGCGGGCTGATCAGGCGAGGGCGGTGACCAGCAGGGTGAAAGCGCCGATGATCACGGCCACGCGGGCGTAGTGGAAGCGGTCCCAGCGCTTCATCTGCTCTTTCCAGTCCTCGGGGCGGTTCTCGGGGGTCCAGGTCTTGCCCCGGTTGTTGATCGGGACGAGCAGCAGGACCGACATGACCACGCTCAGGATCAGCAGTGCGGCGGCGGTGACGACGAGGTGGGTGCCGGGGTCGCCCCAGCCGGCGACGGCCCAGAGTGCGACGAGGGCGAGCGAGCCGATGTACCAGACGGGCATCAGGGCGCCGAGCATCCGGCCGCCGTGGGAGCGGCCGAGCTGACCGCTGTCCTCGGGAAGTGCGTCGAGGATCGGGTTGATGACGAAGGAGACGGAGAACTCCACCCCCACCATCAGGCCGACGAGCACGGTGGTGAACACCTCAAGTGCGTTGAGCATGACCGCTCCTCCAGGGATCTAGCGTTGCTAGCCGATGAGGCGATGCTAGTTCTGCTGTAGCTCGGTTGTCTAGTGGTGCTAGAATCGGGTCATGTCGATCCAGGAACGCAAGGAGCGCGAACGGGCGGAGCGCGAGCGCCTCATCGTGGCCACGGCCCGTGAGCTCGCCGAGCAGCAGGGCTGGGACGCGGTCACCACCCGCCGGCTCGCCGAGCGCATCGAGTACAGCCAGCCCGTCCTGTACAGCCACTTCCGCGGCAAGCGCGAGATCATCGGCGCCGTCGCCCTGGAGGGCGCCGCCGAGATGGCCGTGGCGCTGCGGGCCGCGGCCGCCGCCGCGGACGGCCCCCGCGCCCGGGCCGCCGCCCTGGCCCGCGCCTATCTCGACTTCGCCGAGCGCCACCCGGCGGTGTACGACGCCATGTTCCAGCTCGACGGCGGCCTGGTGTTCGCGCAGGAGGACACCCCCGAGCCCCTGAAGGACGCCTTCTCCGCCTTCCTGGAGAACCTCACCGAGGTCGCCGGGGACGACGTCCACCCGGGCCTGTTCACCGAGACGTTCTGGGCGTCCCTGCACGGCCTGGCCACCCTGATCCGCGCGCGACGACTCCCGCCGGAAGACACCGAGCGCAGGGTGGAACTCCTGGTGAACCGCCTCGCCGTGCTCTGACGCGCGCCCCGGGACGCCGAAAACGGGATGCTCCGTGCCGAAGGCCCGTGGCACGGTTCCCGCATGTCGAACGACGTCGCCTATCCCGTCTTCCGCGGCCCCGACCCCGTGCTCGCCCTGGGCGTCGCGCGCCGCCTCGTGGAGTTCGGGCGCCGCGAGGACAGCAGGGTCTCCTGCTACGCGGAGCTCCACTCGGTCGACGAGGTGCGGCGGGGCGCGAGGGAGCTGCCCGAGGGATGGTTCCGGGGGCAGGAGACCGCCGAAGAGGTCGAGGAGCTCGTGCCGTTCGAGGACCTCCCGGCGTGGCTCGTGGGCGTCCGGGGACCCGGCCTGCCGGCCGACCCGGCCGCGTACGAAGGGCGCCTGCCGGTCGACTACGAGCTGCTCGCCCAGCCGGTCGGCGGCGTCGAGGACGCCTTCACGGCGGCGATCGGCCCGAGCGTGGGCGAGATCAACTGGACGGAGTTGTCCTGGCCGGCCGCGCCCGGGGCGGGCTTCCCCGGCGAGTCCACGCACGCGGAGGTGACGCTCCTCCTCAACGCCGGCACCCGCGCGTACGAACCCGCCGACGACCACACCGTCCTCGTCCACGTCCGCAGCGCCGTGATCGACGGCCGCGAGAGGGAAGAGCCGTACGCGCACTGGCTGGCCGAGCGGGCGGGCCTCACCGTCATCGGCCCCGGCCAACGGGTCTGACCCCCACGCGCATGCGGCTCCGGCCGCCCACGCGGAACGCCTCCTCGCGGCCACGCGAGGGTGGCCCCGATCAGCTGCTGATCGGCGTGGTCAGCGTCGGGGTGTCGACGACCCGCGCGCAGATGGCGAAGACCTTCAGCGTGCCCGTGTTGACGGTGTCGGTGTCGGTGGCGAACGCCCACCACGCCTCTCCGCCGATCGGCTGGGTCGAGTGGGGCAGGAACCGCTCGGCGTGCGAGTTGCCCGCGATCACACTGGCCCCACCGCCGGTCCGGGTCTCCCCGGGCGGGCACTGGGCCGACGCCGCGGCCCGGCCGGGGTAGCCGCCGGAGGCGACGGGGATGGTCACCTCTTTCTCCACGACGCGCACGATGTCGTCGGCCTGGGCCACGGCGGCCGGCCCCATCACCATCGCCGCGGCGGTCACGAGGAACTTCTTCGCCACGAGTTGCTCTGCTTTCGCTCGGTCGTCAGGGAAGAGACGTCACACCAGGTGTGAACCGCCCCAGACGTATCCCGACCGCCCCTTCGAAACACGCTCGGCTGGCGCACATGATCCACTCCGCCAGCCGAACCACAACCGAAGAACAGCCCGCCGATAAGCCCGAATTACCCCACCTTGACCCGCACCTCGGCCCACTTAGCGCGAGTTACGTTCACCCCGCCCCACCGGCACGTCCCCACCCCCACTCACCACGAACCAACCCCCCACCCACCGGCAAGCACCCGACCGCCTCACCGGAGCGATACCCGGCCCCCACCCACCGGCCCGCACCCGGCAGGCCGTCCGGAGCGATGCCCGGGCCGGGTCCGGTGGCCCCGCTCCCGGCCGCCCTCCGAGAGTGTTCCGGTGCCTGGAGGTGCCGGGTCAAGGGTGGCCGCAGGCCATCGCGCAGCGACGCCGCAGGCGCCCTTGACGCGGCACCGGAAGGCACCACTCTCGGAAAGAGGGCGGCCGCACCCGCACCCCCGAACCCGGCCCACCCCGAGAGACCTGCCCGCACCCGCTCGGTGGAGCGGCACCTTCCGCATCTTGACGCTGACCTCGGGAAAGTTGAAGATGCACCTTGTCGGGCGCCCCCGCCGAGCGCGAGTGCGAGTGCGAGTGCGAGCGCCGCCGACTCCTTGCGTACGGGGGCGTGGGCCCCCTTCTTCTGTTCCGGGGGGAACGACTCTTGAGCAAGCGCATGCGCCGCGCGGCGGCGATGACCGGAGTGGCCGGCCTGCTGGCCATGGCCGGTGTGACGGCGGGGGCGGGGGCCGCCGTCGCGACCGACGGCCTGAAGCTGTCGGGATACGACGTGGTGGCGGCGCCTCGCTCGATGCCCCGCTTCTTCCCGATCGTCGAGTCGGGTACGACCTTCTGGGGGAAGACCGTCGTCACGGTCGGCACGAAGCCGATGACCGACCCGGCGGGCGCGGGTGCGGGCCTTCCGGCGGGGTACCGGCTCAACCCCAACCACTGCGACCTGGCCGCCGGATACACCGGGGTGTTCGTGTGTGAGGGCAACCCCTACACGGTGCCCGATGCGAACGTCCCCGCCGACGCCGCCGACACCACCCTGTACTGGGGCTTCGTGCACGTGCCCGCCAACGGTGACCTCGCCGCCGCCGTGCAGGAGGCCCGCAGCGCGGGCAGCCTCCCGGCGGACGGAAGCCGCGGCACCGGCAAGGTCGTCGTGAAGTCCCGCGCGCACGCGCTGCTCAACACGATCGCCTTCGACACCCCGCCCGTCCCGGACGGCGGCACCGCACGCCACCAGCTCCGCGTCCACGCCAACGACGCCGGACGGCTGACGCTCCGCTTCGCCCTGGCCCAGGGGCAGCTCACCCACCCCGCACCGCCCATCCGCTTCCGGAACGTCACCACCGGATCGGGCGCCACCTGCGAGATCCGCTACGCGACCCTCCCCGACGACCTGCCCAACCTGGCCTGCGAGCTGGAGGCCGGAGACCACGTCATCGGCTACGAGCTGGCCGCCGACCCGGGACAGTACGCCCAGAAGCTCCGGGCCCTCACCCGCTACGACATCTACGACCTCGGCTACTGGGACGAGTCCGACGTCAAGCTGGCCAGCGCCCCGTTCCCCGTCCAGGGCCGCCCGGTCTCGCCCCGGCACGGCCTCGCCGCCCGCGACACCACCGGCAAGCTGTGGACGTACGAGGGCACGCGCCGCGCGGACGCGCCGTTCTACTCCCGGGACGAGACCGGGCCCGGCTGGCAGACGTACACGGCCCTCACCTCCCTCTCCCCCTACACCCAGGACCTCTACTCCCTGGTGGACGTGAAGCCGTCCGCCGCCACCCGGGGCCGGGGCGACATCGCCGCCCGCGACGCGTCCGGCGTCCTCTGGTACTACGACCGCCACACCGGCGACACCCCGTACGCCCCCCGCGTCCGCGTCGGCACCGGCTGGAACGTCTACGACCGCCTCGACGGCGCCGGCGACCTCGACCGGGACGGGTACGTCGACCTCCTGGCCCGCGACAAGTCCGGCGTGCTGTGGCTGTACAAGGGCACGGGCCGGCTCGTCGACGGCAACCGGTTCAAGACGCGCGTGAAGGTCGGCGCCGGCTGGGGCGCGTACGACCGGCTCGCCGGCGGCGACGACCTGACCGGCGACGGCCGCGCCGACCTCCTGGCCCGCGACAGGTCCGGCGTCCTGTGGCTGTACAAGGGCACCGGCAGCGGCACCACCCCCTACGCCGCCCGCGTCCGCGTCGGCGCGGGCTGGGGCGGCTACGACCAGCTCGTCGTCACCGGCGACCTCACCGACGACGGCCGCGCCGACGCGGTCGCCCGCGACCGGTCCGGCGTCCTGTGGCTGTACAAGGGCACGGGCCAGGCGGCCACCCCGTTCGCCACGCGGAGCCGGGTCGGCAGCGGCTGGAACACGTACGACCGTCTGTTCTGACCCATGTGCCCGCAGGCCCGACTCCCCTCCCGGGGAGGCCGGTCACCCGGCCCCGGGCCTGCGGGACGCCGTCCCCGTCATCGGTGGCCCTGATCCGTCCGCCTCGCCGCTGGACCGCTACGGATCCGGACTCCGCCGCCTCGGAGAGGACTCCGGGCTCAGCCAGTCGCAGCTCGGCGCCGTCGTCGAGGCGGCCGCGCGGGGGAGTGTCCGACCTGCGCCTTAAGGTGCGGGGATGAGCACCCCCGCACCCTCCCCCTCCCCCACCCCCGCACCCTCCCCCGCCGCCCCCACCACCTGCTCCTGCTGCGGTGACGCCCTCGCCGACGAGCGGCGGATCGACGTCATGTTCGGGCTGCCGGACGTCGCCTTCGAGCTGCCCGAGGAGGCTCGGCGGTCGCCGGGGCCGTCCGCGCTGCTCGCGCTCGACGGCGCCGGGTTCTTCGTGCGCTGTCTGCTGCCGGTGCGGCTGACCGGGGACACCGAGCTGGTGCTCGGGGCGTGGGTGGAGACCGACGAGGAGACCTTCCGGTGGGCCGCCGGCGTCTGGGACGACGAGGACGCCTACCCGGAGCTCGTCGTGCGCGGGCGGTTCGCGAACGCCGTGCAGCCGTGGGGCGAGGAGGTGCTCGGGGCGGAGTTCACCGGGAGGATCCGGGACGTCGAGGAGCTGCCGTACCTCGTGGAGGGGCGGGATCCGGTCGCCGCGCGCCTGCTCGCCGGGACGTGGGACCGCGACGACGTCCTCTCCCGCTTCCCGCACCCGATGCCCGCCACCGTGCGGACCGACCTCGGCGACGGGTGGGCGGTGGAGCGTACGGCCGGCTTCGCCGCGCGGTTCGAGAACGGCGCCGACCAGTTCGCGGCGCCCGGCCGCAGCGTCGCCGTGGGGCTCTTCCAGGACACGGAGCCGGGGCGGAGCGCCGAGGACTTCCTCGCCGCGCTCCTCCGGGGCGCCCCCGAGGTGCCGGCGGGGCAGGAGCACACCGAGCGGCTGCCGGACGGCGGCGTCCGGTACGCCTTCTGGCTGACGCCCGGGGACACGGGCCGGACGCGCCACGAGCTGACCGCCTACGCGGTGGAGCCGGACGGCTCGGCGGCCGGGCTGTTCTGCTCGTACGAGGAGCCGGAGCAGCACGCGTGGGCGCGGCACGTCTGGCGTTCGCTGCGGAGGGATGGCTGAGGGGGCGTACGGGTAGGCAGGGCGGATGGAGCGAACGTCCTTCCCCCGGCCCGTCTTCCGGACCGCCCCCCGGCTTCTCCTGCGGGAGCTGGACGACGGTGACGTGCCGGCCGTGCACGGGATCTACGGCTCCGGAGCCGTGACCGAGCACCTCAGCTTCGAGCCCCGGTCCCTCGACGAGGTGCGGGGGATCGTCGGGCGGTCGATCGCGTCGGCGCGGGCCGTGCCCCGGGAGGAGTACGCGCTCGCGGTCGTCGAGCGGGCCTCGGACGCGCTCGTCGGGTTCGCGCGGCTCGCGCTCGACCCGCACCAGCAGCGGGCGGCGACGGTCGGGTTCGCGCTGCGGCCGGAGTCGTGGGGGATCGGTTACGGGCGGGAGACCGTCGGGCTCGTCCTGGACCTGGCCTTCGGCGAGCTGGACCTGCACCGGGTGTGGGCGGCGCGGGCCCCGCTGAACCTCGCCTCCGCCCGTACGCTCCTCGCCGCCGGTTTCACCGAGGAGGGCCGCATCCGGGGGCACGTGTTCGTGCGTGGGGCGTGGCGGGACTCGGTCACGTACGGGATCCTCCGCGAGGAGTGGGAGCGCTGAGGGGCTCGGGAGGCCCGAGCGCTCTCGCCGCTCCCGCGACGCAGGCCACTCCGCCGCGCAACCCATTCAGGCCACTCCGCCCGCGCAACCCATTCAGGCCACTCCGTCCGCTCGGACCATTCAGGCCGCTCCGTCCGCTCCGTCCGCGCCGTCCGCTCAGAAGGAGAAGTGCTTGAGGACGGACAGGCCGCGCCGCGCCGCCCGCGCGTAGAAGGCGCGGAGTTCGGCGTGGTTCGCCGCGAGGTGGTCCCGCAGGTCGGCGTCCGTCTCCTCGCGGGCGTTCCACAGGGTGGGGAAGTCGGTCCGTGCCAGGAACGCCGCCGCCCGCGCCACCTCCTCCGGCGTCAGCGCCGTGTGGCCGGGGCCGCCGCCGGGGTCCTCGATGTGCCGGCCGCCGAAGACGGGCAGTTCGGGGTCGCCGCCGGGGGTGGCGGGGGGCCAGTAGACCTCGTTCAGCTGGAAGAAGCCGTGGTTCAGCCAGACCGCGTCGCCGGCCTCCACCCGGCGGCCCAGTTCGTCGAAGTCGAGGTCGAAGAAGGCGTCGCAGCCCGCGTGGTCGGCGGGGACGGCGGAGGGCGGCAGGGCCTGGAGGAAGATCCACATGCTCATGGGGAGGAGTCAACCACCGGCGGTGACGATCTCGCGGGCCATGGCGACCAGCGCCGCCGTCGCCGGGTGCGGGAAGGCGTCGCGCCAGGCGAGGAGGACCGGGAGCGGCGGGGCGTCGGCGAGGGGGCGGTAGGCGACGCCCGGGTGGGGGTGGAGGGCGGCCGTCGAGGCGGAGGAGACGCCGACGCCGCGGGCGGCCGCGATGGCGGCGAGCCAGTCGTCGGTGTTGGCGACGGTGAGGGTGCTCGTGGGGCGGGCGGGCAGCGGCCACAGGGCGAGGGTGGTCGTGCCGGAGACGGTGTTGAGGACGACCGTCTCGTCCGCGAGGTCGAGGAGGGTGAGGTCGCCGGGGCGGTCCGCGAGCGGACTGTCGGCGGGGAGGGCGGCGACCCGCGGTTCGGCGGTGAGCTCGGCGGTGACCAGGCCGGGGGCCTCGACGGTGCCGCGCAGGAGGGCGGCGTCGACCTGGCCGCGGGCGAGGCCGGCGGTGCGGTCGTCGATGCGGAGGAGTTCGAGCGGGGTCTCGGGGTGCTCGCGCTGCCAGCGCCGCAGGAGCGGGGTGGTGGAGGGGCCGAAGGCGGACCAGGCGTGGCCGAGGCGGAGGGGGCGGTGGCGGAGCCCGGCCGGGTCGACGGCGGCGTCGAAGGCGGCCAGCGCGGCGGCGGCCCGTTCGCGGAAGGCGCGGCCCTCGGCGGTGAGGGCGAGGTGGTGGGTGGAGCGGTCGACGAGCCGGGTGCCGAGGTGGCGTTCGAGGGCGGCGAGCGTGCGGGAGACGGCGGGCTGGGTGAGGTGGAGGCGGGCGGCGGCCCGGGTGAGGTTCTCCTCCTCGGCGATGGCGAGGAAGCAGCGCAGGTGGCGCAGCTCGATGCTCACGGTCATGTCTCCAGAGCATAACCGCAGGAAGATCGGCATTTCCGCTGCCGCGCGGGGCTCCGTAGCGTGGAAGTGGAATTCGGTCGTCGGGGTGCGGGGGAGTGCATTACTCTGGACTGAAAGTTTAGTGGAGTGGACTATCGTCCGGCCGTGGGACAGGGCCGGGGAGGAGTGGTGGCCGTGGACAGCCAGGTGTCGGGGGCGACGGCGGGGGGAGTGGCCTCGGCGCCGGGGGCGCGTACGGGGGCGGCCTCGGTGGCGGGCGGTGGCGGGGTGTCCGTCGCGGGTACGGGCGCGGGCGCGGGTACGGCTCCGGCCGCAGGCCCGGCTCTCGCCCCGGCTCCGGGCGCAGGCTCCCAAGGCCCGACCGCCCCGACCACCCCGGTCGGCCCGACCGCCCCGGCCGGCCCGACCGCCCCGACCACCCCGGCCGGCCCGACCACACCGACCACCCCCACCAACCCGACCGGCCAGGCCCGTCCGGCCGCCGCGTCCCGTCGCTTCGGGCCCGTCGCGCTCGTCGTCGCGGGCGGGCTGTCCGTGCAGTTCGGTTCGGCCATCGCCGTCCTGCTGATGCCCCGGGCCGGCGCGCTCGGCGTCGTCACGCTGCGGCTCGTGCTCGCCGCGCTCGTGCTGCTGCTGGCCTGCCGGCCCAAGGTGCGCGGCTACAGCCGCGCCGACTGGGGGACGGCTGTCGCCTTCGGCGTCGCCATGGCGGGCATGAACATCCTCTTCTACCAGTCGGTCGACCGGATCCCGCTCGGTGCCGCCGTCACCCTGGAGGTGCTCGGGCCGCTGATCCTCTCCGTCGTCGCCTCCCGCCGGCTCGTCAACCTCCTCTGGGCCGGCCTCGCGCTCGGCGGCGTCGCCCTGCTCAGCGGCGGCGGCTTCGAGCGGCTCGATCCGCTCGGCGCGGGCTTCGCGCTCGCGGCGGGCGCCATGTGGGCCGCGTACATCGTCTTCAGCGCCCGCACCGGCCGGCGCTTCCCGCAGGCCGACGGCCTGGCGCTCGCGATGGCCTTCGGCGCGGTCCTCAGCCTGCCGTTCGGCATCGCGGAGGCGGGCGACGCGCTGCTCGTGCCGTCGACGATCGGGCTGGGGCTCGGCATCGCCCTGCTCTCCTCGGTGCTGCCCTACACCCTCGAACTCCTCGCCCTGCGCCGCCTGCCCGCCCCCACCTTCGCCGTCCTGATGAGCCTGGAACCGGCCATCGCGGCGGGCGCCGGCTTCTTCATCCTGCACCAGGCCCTGTCCGTCACCGACGCGCTCGCCATCGCGCTCGTCATCGGCGCGAGCATCGGCGCGGTCCGTACGCAGAGGGCGGCGGCGGTCGCGTAGGGCGGTCAGGCGCCGTCGGGCCGGCCCTTCCCGTACGCCTCCGGCCAGGTTTCCCGCTCCTGGTGCAGGAGCACGACGGCGGCGACCGCCTGCGCGGCGGCGTACATCGCGCCGAGGGTGGCGAATCCGGGGGCGCCGGTGAGCGCCGTGACCGCGCCGAGCGGCAGCGCGACGAGGACGGCGAAGGTCAGCGGGCGGTAGCCCGGCAGCCGGCCCTTCGGGAGGAGGGCGACGGGGGTGCCGGGCTCGGTGCCGGCGCCGGTGCCGGCGTCGAGGATGTCGCGCACCGCGCCGATCTCCACCTCCAGCGCCTCGAAGACGTGCTGGACGCCGTCGGGGGCGTCGTACCGCACCCGCTCCCAGTGCGGCTCGGGGTATTCGCGGGTGAGGGGCGGGCGGGTGAGCCCGCGCGGCAGCGGGACGGACCGGCCCCAGCGGGACCGGAAGACGAGCGTGTCGGAGTGGAGCCGCCCCGCGACCGGGCGGCGCGGATACGGGGCCGGGCCGTCCACGGTGCAGTACCGGCAGGGCACCGACACGGCGCGCCCCTGCCGCAACCCCCCGAGCCGCCGCCGCGCCCGGGCGCTCCAGAGTCGCTCCGGCAGGAAGGCGGCCACGAGCGCCACCCACAGGATGACCGCGTAGTCCCACCAGTCCACGACTCCCCCTCGTCCGCCGTCCGGTGTGACCGCCCAGGGTGGGGCGGCCGGGGCGCGGAGTCAACGGCGGACGGGCGCCTTCCGGCCCGACGGCCCGTGTGTGGCCCGATCCTGTCGATCTCCGGCCGTCTTTCTGTTTCGGTCGCCGCCCCCGCCCGCCGATCATGGGCGCATGGCCCTTGAGATGCGCGACCGCTGCGAACGCTGCGAGACGACGGCCCTGCCGGCCGACGGCCCCGCCCGGATCTGCTCCTACGAGTGCACCTTCTGCGTGCCCTGCACGGAGGCGATGTCCGGCACCTGCCCCAACTGCGGAGGTGAACTGGTGCCGAGGCCGCGCCGCACGGCCGCCTAGGCGTTCCGCGTCGGGAGATCGGACGGCGCCGGAAGGTCCGGCGGGCCCGGCGGGGTCGGGAAGCTCAGTGGGATCGGCGGTGCCGGGCGGCGGGGCGGAGGCGGGCCGGGGCGCGGGTTCGGCGGCAGCATGTGGGCGTCCATGTAGGCGAGGGCCTCGGCGTTCCGTTCGTGGGCGGGCCAGGAGGCGACCCAGGCCCGGAGCCGGGGGACGACGCGGTACCACTCCGCCGGGGCGAGGCCGCCGCTCAGGAAGAGGGCGTGGCAGCGCTTGACGATCTCGGTGCGCGGGCGGAAGACCTTGGGGTCCATGACGAACGGCAGGGCGAGCCAGCGGCGGATGCAGTCGTCCGCCCACGCCGCCGCGACGCCCGTGCTGAACTGGTAGGGCAGCGTCAGGACGAGGGTGTCGAGGACGCCGTTGGCGTTCGACGGCGGGCCGTGGCGCTCGGCGTGGTCGAGACAGAGCTCGACGACGCGGAGCCAGTCACGTGCCTCTTTCCACGTCGTGAGGTACGGATCCACGTTGAACGAGGTGCTCGCCACGCGGGGGATCAGGTCCTCGTCGTCGACGTGGGTGCGGGCCCAGTGGAGCAGGGCCCGGTAGACCGTCGGGCTCAGCATGCGGTGGCGCAGCACCCATTTGCTGAGGAACGTGAAGTCCTGCTGCGGCGTGTGGAGGCCTACCCACGTGTCGACCGTCTCCTGAAGTCCGGCGGGTGCCTCTCCGTACGGCAGCCGTTTGAGCAGCGCGCCGAGGACGAAGTCGGCCTTCTCGTAGGTCGCGTGGGTCTCCAGCCAGGCGAGGGCCGTGGCGGTGGCCTTCTCCGCCCCGTCCGGGTCGAGGTCGGCGCGGGACAGCAGCGGGCCGAGGACGAAGTCGGCCTTCTCGTAGGTCGCGTGGGTCTCCAGCCAGGCGAGGGCCGTGGCGGTGGCTTTCCGTGCCCCGTCCGGGTCGAGGTCGGTGCGGGACAGCAGCGGGTCGAGGACGAAGCCGGCCTCCGGGGTGGCGGTGTGGGTCTCCAGCCAGGTGAAGGCGGCGGCGGTGGCCTTCCTCGTGGTGCCGGGGTCGAGGTCGGTGCGGGAGAGCAGCGGGTCGAGGACGAAGCCGGCCTCCGGGGTGGCGGTGTGGGTCTCCAGCCAGGTGAGGGCGGCGGCGGTGGCCTTCCGCGTGGTGTCCGGGTCGAGGTCGGCGCGGGAGAGGAGGGGTTTGAGGACGAACCGCGCCTCTGAGGTGGCGTGTTCGTCCAGCCAGGTCAGGGCGGCGGCGACGGCTTCCCGCGCGGCGTCCGGGTCGAGGTCGGTGTGGGACAGCAGGGAGTGGAGGACGAACCGCGCCTCCGGGGTGGTGGCGTGGGTCTTTAGCCAGGTCAGGGCAGCGGCGACGGTTTTCCGCGTGGCGCCGGGATCGAGGTCGGCGCGGTACAGCAGCGGGGGGAGGACGTAGCCGGCTTCCGGGGTGGTGGTGTGTTCGTCCAGCCAGGTCAGGGCGGCGGCGGTGGCTTCCCGTGCCCCGTACGGGTCGAGGTCGGTGCGGGACAGCAGGGAGTGGAGGACGAACTGCGCCTCCGGGGTGGTGTGTTCGTCCAGCCAGGTCAGGGCGGCGGCGACGGTTTTCCGCGCGGCCTCGGGGTCGAGGTCGGTGCGGGACAGCAGCGGGGGGAGGACGTAGCCGGCTTCCGGGGTGGTGGTGTGTTCGTCCAGCCAGGTCAGGGCGGCGGTGATGGCTTCCCGCGCGGCCTCGGGGTCGAGGTCGGCGCGGGACAGCAGCGGTTTGAGGACGAATTGCGATTCCGAGGAGGAGGTGGTGTGTCCCTCCAGCCAGACGAGGGCGACGGCGACGGCTTCCCGCGTGGTGTCCGGGTCGAGGTCGGCGCGGGACAGCAGCGAGCCGAGGACGAACCGCGCCTCCGGAGTGGTGGTGTGTCCCTCCAGCCAGGCGAAGGCGGCGGCGACGGCCTCCCGCGCGGCCTCGGGGTCGAGGTCGGCGCGGGACAGCAGCGGGGCGAGGACGAACCGCGCCTCCGGAGTGGTGGTGTGTCCCCCCAGCCAGGCGAAGGCGGCGGCGACGGCTTCCCGCGTGGTGTCCGGGTCGAGGTCGGTCCGGGACATCAGCGGTTTGAGGACGAAGCCGGCTTCCGGGGCGGCGTGTCCGTCCAGCCAGGCGAGGGCGGTGACGGCGGCCTTCCGCGTGGTGCCGGGGCCGAGGTCGGTGCGGGACAGCAGGGGCTTGAGGACGAAGCCGGCTTCCGGGGTGGTGGTGTGTCCCTCCAGCCAGGCGAAGGCGGCGGCGACGGCTTCCCGCGTGGTGTCCGGGTCGAGGTCGGTCCGGGACAGCAATGGGTCGAGGACGAACCGCGCCTCCGGGGTGGTGGCGTGGGTCTCCAGCCAGACGAAGGCGGCGGCGGTGGCCTTCCGCGTGGCCTCCGGGTCGAGGTCGGTCCGGGACAGCAGCGGGTCGAGGACGAAGCCGGCCTCCGGGGTGGCGGTGTGGGTCTCCAGCCAGACGAAGGCGGCGGCGGTGGCCTTCCGCGTGGCCTCCGGGTCGAGGTCGGTCCGGGAGAGGAGGGGTTTGAGGACGAACCGCGCCTCTGAGGTGGCGTGTTCGTCCAGCCAGCCGAAGGTGGCGGCGGCGGTGGCTTCCCGCGTGG